>JAYVXK010000433.1:0-6428 GCA_043785265.1 Myxococcales bacterium
ACCCCAAAATAGGGAAAGGCCCCGCCACACCCTTTCGCGCTACCGTTGCTCCCTCTCGGGCCTGGCGGGGTTCACGTTTCCGAGTCGACGGGGCCACAAACGGCCGAAGCCGAAGGCCCGTTTTGTAAGCTTCTGAAGCCCCATTGTCTAGGGACAAAGTCCACGCAATCGCGATCACCTGGCATTTTAGCCAGATCCTGCGCTTCGGCGGGTCGATCGTCAGCAAGCTTACGATCTCTGGCGAGCCAACTGGGGAAGGACTGCCGTACCGACTTCGTAGGCCAGCGGGAAGACTCGACCACCCGAGCGGGTTGCTCGCGAGGGCGAACGCGGGTATTCCCTCGCTTCCGCTTGGAACGAGCGCATACGGCGCGCGTAGGAAGTGAGTCATGAAGGGAGCACCGCTTTGAGTCCCGTCGCAGAAATCAGCCTGATCGCAGGTCGTGAGCTCAGGAAGAGCATCCGCAGCGTCAAAGGCATCATCTTGGGCATTCTGACGCTGCTAGGCAGTTTGCTTGCCGCTTTCGTGTGCATCCGCATCGAAGGCGCAACCCGCGAAGAGTTCGGCGCGAACTCGACGGACGCGTTCACTGCCGCGCAAGAGAAGTACTACGTCGGACAGGGCGTCGATGGGCCGCTTGCTCACTACATGGCGAGCATTCCTCTTTCGATGCAGGCGTTTCTCACGGTCATGATCTGGCTGGGGCCGCTGCTCGTCGCACTGTTGGGATTCGACTCTATCTCGGGCGACATCCAACATCGCGGCGTTCGCTACTGGACCGTGCGTTCTCGTCGCTGGTCTTACTTGCTCGGCAAGTTCTTCGGACTGTGGGGCATCGTCGCGAGCATCACGGGTGTGCTCACGATCCTGAGTGGCATCCTCATCATGATCTCCGGCTACATTGGTGTCGGCGCATTCATCGGTTGGGGCGTGCGCTTTTGGATCGTTTCGACGCTGATCGCCGGCACGTGGACGGCCGTCGCCATCTTTGTGAGTTCGCGCTTCAAGACACCGATCCTCGCGCTCTTGGTGACGTTTGGAGCGTTCTTCGCGATCTGGCTCACCCGAGCGGTAGGCATCATCTCGCGCCTCTTCGAGACAGCCCACAACATGAAGACCGACGAACACGCGGAGCGAATGGTGAGCAGCCGTTGGTACGAATATCTCTATCCCAACGGATATGACGACTTGTTGCTCTCGCCCAAACCGTTGCAGGTCGCAGCGGGCCTGGGCGGCTGTTTCGCATACATGATCATCTTCGTTGGTTTGGCGACTCTGCTCTTTGCGCGGAGGGACGTGTGATGAGCGAAGAGACTTTGGAACAAGAGAAGTCGGCCAAGAAAACGCCCGAACCCGCAGACGACGCCAAGTCAGACAAGGACGACAAAAAGGTCGACGCCAAGTCAGACAAGGACGACAAAAAGGTCGACACCAAGTCAGACAAGGACGACAAAAAAGTCGACGCCAAGTCAGACAAGGACGACAAAAAAGTCGACACCAAGTCCAACAAAGACGACGACGTCGCGCCGACGAAGAAGAAAAAGAAGAGTTACGAATCGGCAGTCAAGATCAACAAGGTCACCAAAACATTTGGCGAGAAAAAAGCCGTCGACGAGCTCGATCTCAACATTCGCGCAGGCTGGATCTACGGATTGATCGGACCGAACGGCGCAGGCAAGACCACGACCTTCTCCATGCTCGCGGGTTACCTCGAGCCCACCTATGGCGACGTCGAGATTCTCGGCTTCTCATCGCGTGCAGTCGACGAGCTCCGCGGACGCTTGGGCGTGCTCCCCCAAGATGCGCTCTTGCCTCCGCTCGACAAGGTCGGCGAGTTTTTGGTCCACCTCGCGCGATTGCAGAACATCCCAAGCACCAAAGCGATCACTGCCGCGCGCGATGCCCTGCGTGACGTGGGCGGACTCGATTGGTGGGACATGCGCTGCGCCGCGCTTTCGCACGGCATGGCCAAGCGGGTCGCGCTGGCGCAAGCGCTGCTCGGTGAGCCAGAAGTCGTCCTCCTCGATGAGCCGACAGCGGGTCTCGATCCTCGCGTCGCCTACGAAGTGCGGCAGCTGGTCAAGTCACTCAAAGGCAAGTGCACCGTGATCATCTCGAGTCACAACTTGCAAGAGCTCGAAGAGGTCTGCGACGCCGCTGCGATCTTGGATCACGGCAAGCTCGTCGCGTCTGGAACCATCAGCGAGCTGACAGCGGCGAGCGAAGAAGTGCACATCAAGATCGGTCGCGTCCCCAAAGCACAGCAAGTGGCTGGCGCGCGTGCGGGGGCTGGAATTCCGATGGATTTGATTCGAGCGATCCCTGGTGTCACTCGAATCGAATACGACGAAGACGCTCGCGAATTGGGCATCTTCTTCGATCGCAAATTGACCGATGCAGAGAGTGTGATCGGCCACGCGCTTTGGGCATTGCTCAACGCGCAGGTGCGCATCGGCGGCGTGACGAAGGGTCGCGGACTCGAAGCACGCGTCATGGACCTCACCGACGAGTGACTCAGTCGGTGTCTTCGATGAGTTCAGGTGCGACAATTTCTGTCGCGCTCGGGACTGTCACCCACATCGGCGCGCGTGGCTCCGTATAGTGGCGAATGATCGCATACGCCGCAGCGCACACTGCGAAGGCGCCGAGCACGAGCACGCGCAAAAACCACGGCGTCATGAGACGCACTCTCTCGGGTGCCGCGGCAACGTGCTTCTTGCGCTTCGCCATCGCCATCGGACCGTGCGCTAAGCTAGGGTCCTCGTCAATCGCGTGAGAGCTCTGAGGGTTGTGTCGGTGCTGGGGATGACGTCGCTCGCGGCGTGCGGCGCGGCCACGCATGAGATTCCCCACGCGCGTCTGGGCGTTCGGCCCTCATTGATGGGCGATCCAGCGGCGCTCGAGCACGGCTCTTATTGGCAAGACGTGCCGCTCGATCTGGTGGCAGGCACTCACGGAACGGCATTGCCCGCAGTGGAAGCAGACGTCGATCGCTCGCTTGGGGCGTCGTCCAAGTGGGCGAGTCTGGCTGACGATGCCAAAGAACGCGTGCTCACGGTTGGACTGGTGATCTCTCCCGCGCGTCCGTTCGAGACGTCGATGGGCGCGTACTACAACACTCTCGACGCAGCGCATGTGCCGTACGTCGTCACGATGGACGTCTTTTTTTCGCTCGCTCGCGCATGTCTCGGCGCAGCACTCGACGAGGCGGAGCGCGCGATCATGTCGCCAGTCGTCCCGCGAGTGCTTCGCGGTTTGCTCGCGCGATTGAACTCCGAGCGACCGTCGGCGCGCGTCGACTTGGCCGTGGGTTACGACATCGCGCGCGCCGTGCTTGCGGTGGCCGTGTCGCTCGTCGACTCCAACCTGGACATCCCGCCCGATTTGAAGACGAGTGTGGCCTACGAATTGGGACGCATTCGATCTCACTCGGGTGTGTTCGATAGCAAGCTGCTCGGTCGCCCACTCGACTACACCGTGTTCGACGCGCAGCAGGGGCTCGTAGACAACGACTCGCGTCTCGGATTTTTTCGCGCGGTCCGCTGGCTCGGCCAAGCCGCATTGGTGCTCGCGCGGCGGAGCGACGGAACGCATGGCATCGATGTCGCCGAGATGCGCGCGCAGACGCGAGCGGCCTTGCTCGTCGCGCGGGCGTTCAAGATGGACCCGTCGCTGGCCGCGGCGTGGTCGCGCATGGAGGACATGCTCTCCGTCGTGTATGGCCCCGAAGACGACCTCGGCATTAGAGAACTCTCGCGTTTGGCCAAAAATTCGGCCGTCGACACCATGGATGCGCAAGCGCTGGCGAATGTCGCTTCGATCGATCGGCTTCGTCGTGCAGCGATCACCGAAGTGCCTGCACAAGTCGTCGATTTAGGCCCATTTTTGCGGCTTACGAACGAGTCTGCGCCCGCGACTTTTCGCTTGCTCGGCGCGGCGGCGACACCCGACGCGACGGTGTTGGGGCAGGTCGTGACTCCAAACGTGGGCAAGGCCACGAGCACAACGCCATCGACTCTGTCGCAAGACGGACGACGCACGTTGCCGTCCGCGCTCGACGTAGGCGTGTTGCTCGGCTCGAACGACGCGCGCATCGCACTCACCGAGACCGGCGACGATGCCTATGAAGGTTTTGCTCTCGCGCTCACCAAGGCCACCGATCATCGCATGCCCGATGATCCGGCGGCGCGTCACGTGTCTGTCGTGCTCTCTTACTTGGACGCGATTGCGACTTACTTGAAGACCTCCGCAGCAGACGCGACCCAGCCCTACGAGACTTCAGCCGTGCACAGTCGTCGGAAACTGGCGGTCGCTCTCGCGGCGTGGGCGGGGCTTCGTCACGAGACTGTTCCGTATGCACACGAAGTCGGGACGCCGCGACTCGAAGACGCCTCCATGTCGGACGTCGCGCGTGCTCCATCGATGATCGAACCGCACCCCGAAGCGATCGCGAAACTGCTCGCCACGGTGCGACAGCTTGATGGCGCGTTGACAGCCAAGTCTGCATTCAGCCCTGATTCTCGCGCAAAACAGGCGCTCACGCAGCTCGAGTCGTTGCTCGACGACGCGCTCACGATCGCTGTTTCCGAGACTGCGTGCAGCCCGACCAAGAGCGCAGCCATCGCCTGGCCGAAACGCATCGCGGCGATCGAAGCGCGCCTCGGAATCTCCGCGGCATCTCCACGAGCCGCCATCGTCGCTGGCGACTCGAGCGGTCGTGTCCTCGAAGAGGGGACTGGCGGCATCGACGAAACGCTGATTTTGCTCCGTCCACCCGAGCCGATCGCGCACGCGAGTTTGTTCGTGGGCGCGCACGTGCCTCACTTCGAAGTCGCGACGACACTGCGCATGACCGATCGCGCGTGGGCGCTCAAGTTTGAGACGACGCCTCCGTCGCTGCCCGCTTACGCGCTGCCACTTGGTGTCGTCGCAAAAGAATGAGGAGCGCGGAGAACCCCTGAGGGGTCATGGCGCGGGCAAGTCGGGGAATTTTCCTGAGGCCGCCAGCAAATCGAGGCGGGCTTGTCGCGCGACGTCTTCGGCAATCGCAGCCTGCGTTTCAGCATCTCGCGCACGTCGCTCTGCGTCGATCAGTTCGAGATTGCTGGTCGCACCTGCCTGATACGCTTGGTTTGCAAGATCGAGTGCGCGCTTGGCGACGTCGGATGCGCCGTGCGTGGCCTTGAGTGCCTCGTCGGCGCGCCGCACTTCCTCGAAGGACACACGCACCTCGCTCTTGGCTTGCCGCAACGCCGCTTCGTAGTCAAAACGCACCTCACTCGCGAGCGCGTCTCGCTCTTGCTTCTGGCCATAGCGAAGGCCGCCATCGTAGAACGGTACGGTGAGAATGACCTGCGCCTGCCAGCCAGTGAGTGGCTGAACGAGGCCCGGCGGGTTTTGATAGAATGGCTGAAAAATGCCGGTCAGAAGCGGCATGTAGTCCGTCCAACTGTCGCGACGAACATGATTGGCAGCGAGGACTCGTAGCTCTTGCGTCTTCACGTCGGGGCGCGCGTTGACCTCGGCGAGTGCGTCGCCGAGCGTGGGCGATTGCGCGAGTGTTGGCTCTGCAGCCGCATCGATCGGCGCGTCCGACCCAAGCGCGACACCCAACGCCTCGCGCGACTTGCAAACGCCGAGAGCCGCGTTTTGCACCTGCGCCTCGTCGGTCAAATATTCCTGCTCGGCGCGCGCGAGATCGAGCTTGTTGCCAACTCCACCTTCGAGGCGAGACTTCGAGAATTCGTAGTGCGCCTTCGCCGTGTCGCGCGCACGCTCGGTGACTTCGAGCACACGGCGTTGCGCCACCACGCCCAGATACGCACGTGCCGCATTCAGCGCCACGATTCGTTTCACATCGACGGTCGACATGCGCGTTGCATCGACGACATCATTGGCATGCGACCAACGCGCCCACGCACCTGCCGCAACGATCGGCACCGCGAGCGTGAGATTCGCAGACAACTGATCGGCGCCAGCGATCACACGCGGCGGCGTTCCAGGCAGCACGCGGTCGGAGTCGAGTCGCGTATAGACGCCCGAGCCCACGAGCGTCGGAAACCACCCTGCGCGCGCCTGATGCACGAGCGCCTCGGTGCGAGCGACCTCGAGCATCGCCCGTTCGGCCGACGGCGATTGAGTCACTGCCGTTTTGACCGCATCGTCGAAAGCGACGACACGCATGTCGCCGCGCGGCGCTTCATCTGCAAACACGCGAGCCGTTATCGACAGCGACAAAACGGCTAAAAATAGGCCCGAATACCGAGCGCTTGTCATGTTGCCTCTTCTTCGTCGATAGAGGTGCGCCGCGCAAAACGATCGAGCAGCGTGTAGAGCGACGGGATCAGAAACAGCGTGAACACGGTCGACACGGTCAACCCGCCGATGACCGCGCGCGCGAGCGGGAGGTTGGTCTCGCTCCCTTCGC
>JAYVXK010000434.1:0-6423 GCA_043785265.1 Myxococcales bacterium
CGCGTTGCTTTCCCCACGGCGCCCTTTGTTGTTCGGTTTCGGTCCGCGCTCTCGCTCCACTCAAGCGCGCAGCACCGACGAAGACAATACACCTGCGCGTGATGGCTCGGGCTCCCAAAGCGACGGCCGCTGATTTTTTCGCGCGCGCTCGTTCAATATCGAACGCGCATCAGATATCGCTTGACGGAAGGCGATTGAGCTACCGCAACAGTGAGTGCACCGGCCGTGATCGTATCGCCAGTTGTTTTGATCGCGATCGACAAGCGACGAGCGGCGGTGTCGTCGAGCGCGCAGGCGTCGCAGGTCATCAAGTCTTGCTCTGTGAGTGCGACAGTCATCGGCCCAGTTGATCCCTTCACGGTGGGCGCGGTGGGAGTAAACGCAATCGTGGGTGCTGACTGCGAGATCGTCGTGCCGTCATCGAGAGTGATCTGCGAACTACCGCCCGCAAAAATCCAGGCCTCCACGAAGTCCTTGCGATCAGCCGCACTCACCACTCCGCTGCCGTCAGTCGCTGGTACGAGAGTCTCTACGTCGGGAGCGAGCAACGGAACGATCGCGCCCATCGTCGCGTAGATGGGAACGACATCGAGCGGCGCCTGCGCGGTAATCGTGGTGTGTCCATTGATGCGCGTGCCGTTCCAAAAATCGAAGTAAGCATCCCCCGGCAGATAGACGTCGCGGGTCGTGGCCCCGCGCGAAACGACCGGCGCAATCAAGAGCGAGTCGCCCAACATGTACTCGTCGCCAATCGTGTAGGTCTTCGTGTCCTTCGGAAACAAGAGCGACAGATGCCGCATCGTGGGAATGCCGAGCGCGTGTGCCTGCGCTGTCGCGAGTTTGAGATACGGCACCATTCGCGTCTTCAGCGATGCATACTTTTTGTACACATCGAGCGTTTGTTGATCTTTCCAGATCTGCCAACGATCGGAGACCGGCGAGTTGCCCGCGCCTTCGTTCTCGTCGTGCATGTCGGTGCTGAACGCGCCCACTTCAGTCCATCGCAGGTACACGTCTTTGTCAGGCGGCGCGTTGAAGACGTAGTGGTAGCCCGAGATGTCAGAGCCCCAATAAGGAACGCCGCTCATCCCTAGATTCAGCGCTCCAGTCAACGCCGCGGGCAGACCGTCGGCGAGATCGAAGTCCGTGCTCTGGTCGCCCGCCCATACCATCGGCACGTTGCCCCCCGTGCCTGCGTAGCCGGAGCGCACGAAAATTAGATAGTCCTTCTTACGTACTTTCTCGAGCAGATCAAACGCCGCTTTTTGGTAGAGCACAGGATAGATGTTGTGCGCCTGCAGGCCCGTCATGCCGTTGAACATGACCGCGTCCATCGGCACATACTCCGCAAAATCGTACATCCAGCCGTCCCAACCGTCGTCGAGCGCTTGCTGCATCCAGCCCTGATACCAGCTGACAGCTGCCGGATTGGTGAAGTCGACCATCGCCGCGTGATACGGCAGGTCGAGCACCACATACGGCGTGCCGTCGGGTTTCTTCACCAAGTAACCCTTGGCTGCAGCATCGTCGAACACGGGGTGCCACGCGTCCGACACGAACGGGCAAAAGTACGTGATGGCCTTGAAACCACGTTTGTGAATGTCGGCTGTTGTCTGTTTGACTGTACTCGCTTGGTCGCCGATCCCTCCGGGAAAATAGTGCAATGCGGTGTCGATCATCGTGGTCGGTACATGAGCTTTTCGGAGATCGGCCATCTCGCTGGTGCCGATGTTCGCGCGCCGACGTGGACCAAGAATCCAATCTGGGATCTCGGGCGGTCGACCAGTGACTTCAGTCAGCGCCGTCACCAACTTCATGGGATCGGGATCAACGAAGACGGTCATGTCGAGCTTCGACTCGGTCGCCTCGAGTCGAAACGCATCGGTCGCGTCATCGCCCAAGTGATAGCGAGTGCGAACGGTCGTGTTGAAGAGCACGCCGAAACCACGCGGATCCCAAAACCACGGAATCGGAATGTTCGTCTGTGCGGGTCCCGATGGCGAAGGGTTGCCCGCGCCGAGCGGTGTGCCTTCGCCGTGACCGAAGCCGCCGTCTTCTACCCACGAGTAGAGGAACTTGCCGCGCTGATCGGTGTAGACGAAACGCTCGCCGAAGCCGAGAAAGTGATCGTCGTCGTGCATGGCGAACGCCATCGAGACGCGATTGACTGCGATGTCTGGATTCACATTCGCAACAGGATCGATCGACGCGACCAAGTGCAGACCAATGCCCTGCGAAGTGATCGTGAGAGTCACGCGTCCTTCGGGGAGGCCTGTTCCCAGCACGATCGTGAGTGTGTTGGGGTCTTTTGTGATCGACAGCACACGAGAGACTTGTGTCCACGGGCTGTCTTCACCGCGGTAATAATCCCAACCCACCATGACCACCGGTGCGGTCAGGTCCGTGTTGTGAGTCACAGAGAGCGGCGAGTAGGCTCGCATCGCATCCGCTGGATCTTTGGTCGTCTTGGCTTTTGCGGTTTCGAGCAACACGTTGCCGGACTTGTCTTTGATGACGAGCGCAAACGGCCTGGTCTGCACTTCGACTGTCGCTGTGCCGCTCTGGTTCGACCAAGTCGCGTTCGGCACGACCACGTCGCTCGGGCTGTCGCCGCACGAGTCCCCCAAGAATGTCGACGCGATCGCGACCAGGACTGCCCGTGAAATCCAAGTCCGCATGGGCGAAGTATGCCACGGACCCGCGTGATGATCTCAGCTCTTGACGGCACGTCCGCTACGCGGCGTGGTCAATACCGGGCGATTGACAGTCGGATGGTCTCGCCTTCGACCACGGTTTCGGTCGCGTTCGCGGACGCCTCGCCAACACTGGTCGCCAGCACTTCTCTGGCGAGGTCGTCTTTGTACTTCGACAGCACGGAGCGGAGGCGGTCACCGCCAGAGAGTCCGAGTGCGATGCGGTCGGCGAATTCGAGTCCCATCTCTTTGCGCGCGGCCTGCACTCTGCTCTGAAGCTCCCGCAAAAAGCCTAGTTCACGCAGTTCGTCGTCGAGAGTCGTCACGAGCACGACGACACCCACGCGATCGCCCGCCGCCGCAAAACCATCTTTGGTGGAAAACGAAACTTCGATGTCTGCGCTCTCGAGCAGCACACCGTCGACTGTCACCGAGCTCTTCTCGAGCAACTCGGCATACACGCTGGCGGCTCTCTCGGCGGGCCACTTGGACATGTCGGCTTTGAGTTTCTGCGCTTCTTTGCCCATGCCCTTTTGACCGAGCGTGCGAAAGTTTGGTTTGAGAGCGTGCACGACATAGTCCGTCGCTTTGGCGTGCGGGACGAAATGAACGTCGAGAACATTCAGCTCTTCTTTCATTGCGCTCACGACACCCGTGAGATCTTTCTCGAGCGACGGATCACTCAAGATGATGTGAGCCGTGCGCAGCGGCTGACGAACTTTGAGTTTTGCGTGCGTACGCACTTGCAGTCCGAGACTCACGAGATCGCGCGCGGCCTTCATTTTACGGCTCAATGACGCGTTGATCGCCGCCTCGTCCGCGCTGGGCCAGTCGCACAAGTGCACGCTCTCGAGTGCGCCGCTGCCAAAAGGTTTGCACACGAGGTTCTGGTGCATCGTCTCTGCGGTGTACGGAACGAAGGGTGCCACGAGCTTCGAGAGCGTGACGAGGCACGTATAGAGAGTGTCGTACGCGGCGCGCTTGTCGCCGTCCCAACCGCTCCGCCAAAAACGATCACGACTGCGTCGCACGTACCAATTGGAGAGCGCATCGACCAGCGCGATGAGACGCTGCGTGGCCATGTAGACGTCATAGCCGTCGAGATCTTTGGTCACGTTCGCCGTCGCGATCGCGAGCTCGCTGAGAATCCAGCGATCGAGTTCGCTCGGCGAAGGCGCCATGGCCGGCGGCTTCGCGGGATCGTAGCCGTCGATGTTGGCGTAGATGGTGAAGAACGAATACGTGTTCCTGAGCTTCACCAAGAATTCTTTTTGCAGCGAGCGCACGTTCGACAAGGAGTGTCGTGTGTTCGACCACGGCGGACTCGACGCAAAGAAGAACCACCGAAACGCGTCTGCACCTGGCGCGGGGGTCGTCGGATCGAGGATCATCACGCGCTCGTTTGCGGGCAGCCGCGGGACCTCTGCGACCATCGGGTTGGTCTTGGTCGTGGCGCGCACGCCAACAGACGATTGATCATCCGCATGCATCACCACCACACGACGGCGAAGGCCTTTTTGCGGCTGAATTTCGAGGGTGATCGCGTCGCCGGTCGCGCCGCGTGCGCTTACTTTTGCGCCGGCTTGGATGTCGAGACCGTCGAGGTCTTCGGGCGCGACGAGGAGTTTGCCGCGCGCGACGTTGCCGTCCACCACCGCGAACTCCATCTTCACTTCGCTGTAGACGATGTCGGGCGGCGTATAGTTGCCACGACTCTTGCTCTCTTTTTTTCCTTCTTTGTCGCACACGAGACCCAGCACCACGCACGTCTCGAAAGGACGAGGCAGCGCCGACGGCAATGAGTAGCGAGCGCAGGTCTCGTCATCGAAGACGAGCGTCGAGATCATGAGCAGCGAATAAAACCATCCGCGCGTTTGATCGACCGCCTCGCAGATGAAGTCCGCCGGAAAGCTCGCGCGCAGTTGTTCGGGCGAGCCTTGTGCATGCGGAAAGCCCCACTGCGCGAACGGCATGCAACCGGCGTCGAACCAGCAATCGATGACTTCGGTCACGCGGCGCATCGTCCCCTCACATGTGGCGCATGGGAAGGTGACCTCGTCGATCCACGGCTTGTGGACGATCAAGTGATCGTTGAGCTTGGGGTTCTGCTTCTTGGCAGCATGAAAGTGATCGAACGCGTGGGGATTGCGTTGCTCGATCTCTGCCACGCTCACGGGCGCGTGCTTGTGGTCGCGATCTTTGTCACACACCCAAACATTGAGCGGCGTGCCCCAGTAGCGTTCGCGCGAGAGCGCCCAGTCGACATTGTTCGCGAGAAAATCGCCCATGCGACCTTCTTTGATGTGCTCGGGCATCCAGTGGACGCTCTTGTTGTTCGAGATCGCTTTGTCGATCTGCTCGGTCGTGCGGATGTACCAAGCCGGCCTCGCATATTGGATGAGCGGGTCTTGATCGGCGCGCACGCAGAACGGGTACTCGTGCCGATATTGTTCGGTGTGCACGAGCACGCCGCGCGCTTTGAGTTCGTGCTGGATGTCTTTGTCGCAGTCTTTCACCCAACGACCCGCATACGTGGGTCCGAGCTCGTCGATGAACGTGCCGTCAGATTTCACTGCGCAAAATAGGGGAATCTGCACATCCTTGTATTGTGCAACTTGCTTCTTTTGCGCGTTGAAGTCGGCTTCGCCGAACGCAGGAGCCACATGCACGATGCCTGTGCCGCTGTCTGTGGTGACGAAGTCCGCGGCGATCACAGTCCACACCGGCTTGGGCGCGCCGACATTGCGGTAGTGATGCAACCCTGGCCCCGGCTTGGCCTCGAACAAGTGATAGCTCCGACCCACGAGCTCGGAGCCTTTGAGGTGCTTGTCGATCGGGAGCTCGCACTTCAGTTTCTTCGCGAGCGTCTCGACGAGGGCAGCCGCGCACACCAACTTGCGATCGCCGTGGTTGACGACGACGTAGTCGAAGTCCGGATGGACGGCGGCATACATGTTCGACGGAAGCGTCCACGGGGTCGTCGTCCACACCAGCAGACTGGTGTCAGGCGCGTCTTCGAGTTGGAAGGCGACATACACACTCGGGTCGTCGACGGTCTTGTACCCCTGCCCTACTTCTGCAGCCGACAGCGCAGTTCCGCCTTGCGCCCACCACCAAACGACTTTGTGTCCTTGATAGAGCAGACCCTTGTTGAAGAGTTCACCGAGGGCCCACCAAACACTCTCGACATAGCTCTTGTGGTAGGTGACGTACGCGTCGTTGGTGTCGACCCAGAAGGCGATGCGCTCGGTGAGTTCTTCCCACTCTTTGGTGTACCGAAACACCGAGTCGATGCACTTGGCGATGAATGGCTCCATGCCGTACTGCTCGATCGCAGCCTTGCCGTGGATGCGCAGTTCTTTTTCGACCTCGACCTCGACGGGCAATCCGTGGGTGTCCCAGCCTGCTTTTCTGCCGACGAAGTATCCGCGCATGGTTTTGTAGCGCGGGAAGATGTCCTTCATCACGCGCGTGAGGACGTGTCCGTTGTGAGGCAAGCCGTTCGCCGTCGGAGGACCCTCGTAGAAGACGAAGGTTTCTTTGCCCGCGCGCAGAGCGAGCGACTTTTGGAAGATGTTGCGCTCCTTCCAAAAGGCGAGAATGGACTTCTCTTCACGGGGAAAATCGAGCGCAGAATCGATTTTATCGAACACGGACATGTCTTGGCCCTCGTACCACAGCTTTCCTGACGGCCATCAGTCGAGAACGTGACGGCGCTGCTTTGTCGTCG
>JAYVXK010000435.1:0-1892 GCA_043785265.1 Myxococcales bacterium
TCTGAATGTGATCTTGATCACCATCGACACGCTGCGACCCGATGTTGGCTTCATGGGATACGACAAGCCGACGACCCCCCATCTCGACGCGCTCGCCGCCAAAGGTGTGGTGTTCGACCACGCATACAGTCTCGCGTCGTACACCGGCAAGAGCATCGGGCCGCTCTTGATTGGCAAGTATCCCTCCGAGACTGATCGTGATGGCGGTCACTTCAACACGTATGGACCTGGCAATGTGGTCGTCACGCAACGCCTCCATGAAGCAAAGATCCGAACCTTTGGCGCCGCGTCGCACTGGTACTTTCTGCCGTGGAGCGGACTGTCTCGCGGCATGGACGAATGGGACATGTCCGCGCAGCCCAAAGACGGCCAAGGCGACAACGACACGTCCGTCACGAGCCAACAACTCTCTGATGTGGCCATCCGCCTTCTCAGCAAGCCCGAGAACGTCAACTCGCGCTTCTTCATGTGGCTGCACTACTTCGATCCGCATGAGCAATACATGCCGCACGAGGGCGCACCCAATTTTCACGTCGACGGCGAAGTCGCCACTCGCGCGATGTACGACGGCGAAGTCTGGTTCACCGACAAGCACATCGGCCGCGTGCTCGACCTCATCGCGTCGCAACCGTGGGGGGCACGCACAGCGGTGATCGTGACGAGCGATCATGGCGAGGCGTTCGCCGAACACAACATGAGCTGGCACGGCGGAGAGCTCTGGGAGAGCCTGATTCACGTGCCTTTGTTGATTTACGTGCCTGGCGATGAGCCGCACCATGTCTCGCCCAAACGCAGTCACATCGATCTCGCGCCCACCATTTTGGAGTTGATGCATGTCGACCACGACGCGCTCGTGGGGCGATCACTCGTGGCGGACGTCATGGGCGAAGCGCCATTCGAAGAACGCGACGTGTTGGTGGACATGCCTGTCGGGCCCTACACTCTGATGCGAAAAGCACTGATCACTGGCAAGACCCCTGGTCGGAAGCTGATCTGGTTCGGAGGCAAGAGCTACCAACTCTTCGATCTCGACCATGACCCAGACGAGCTGCACGACTTGTCTGGCGACCCCACCGCGATGGCTCCCATGCTCGAAGCTTTCGATCGCGCGCGAGGCGGGTTGAAGGAAATAGACGTCAAACCGGACGTCCCCAAGTAGCGGCGGCTGGACTGCTCAATGAAGGAAGCGTGGAAGATCGAGGAGTGAGTCGAGCAGATGATCGGCGTCGAGGCCGGCCAGTGTTTCTTTTGAGTGGAAACCGCCTGCCACCGCCACGGTCGTCGCCTTGGCGGCTTTGCCTGCGCCGATGTCTTGCGGTCCATCGCCGATCATCCACATGGTTTTCGAGTCCTCGGACCAGCCCACTTCGCGCGCGATGCGATGAAGACACGCAGGATCAGGTTTCAATGGCCCATCTCCTCCTCCCACAATCGCTGCGAACTTGGAGCGCACCCCGAGCGCCTCGAGGATGGCGAGCGCCACATGGGTGTTCTTGTTGGTCGCGACTGCAAGCACATGATCCGAGCCTAAAGAAAGCGCTTCACGCGCTCCAGGCAACCATGTGGTGTGTGCGATCGGATGCGCCATGTAGTGAGCAAGCAGCGGCTCGAGCGCTCGGTCCACCAGGGTGTCGCTCGGCGCGCAATCCAACGCGCGACCGAGCAGAGCGCGCACGCCATCGCCAACGAACGACGAGATGGCCTCGACTGGGAGGGCCCTGCGCCCGAGCGCGATCAGCGCAGCGTTGCACGCATCGGCGATGTCCAAGCGCGAGTCGATGAGCGTTCCGTCGAGATCGAAGACGAGAAGTTGTCTCTTCAAAAGAAATCTCCCAGTAAATATGACGATCATCAGCTTACGATGACTCTGGAGAAATCATCTGCGTTGCGCG
>JAYVXK010000436.1:0-1892 GCA_043785265.1 Myxococcales bacterium
AACCTTCCTTCAAGACAACGCGAGTGAACCGGCTGCGCGAGGGCTGGGACGAGTATCACGCCCTGCGCTAGCGATGATACCATTCAACTCGATGGCGTCTTCGGGCGAAAAAGAGAACTCCCCTGCGCGCTCTTCGGCTGTGCTCGCGCTCATCCCTCTTGGAGTAGGGATCGTGCTTGGCGGACTGATGCTGCCGCGCGCCACACCTCCTGATGACGTCCCCATCCCGCGCGTGGACATGCGTTCGCTCGAACGAACAGAGGCGGACGATCGCGCACTGGCCGCGAGCGCAGAGATCGACCGCCTTTCGGCAGACGTGCGTGCTGCCGGAGAGGCCATTCGCGCGTTCAACGGGTTCGAGGCACACGACGACGCCGACGCCCCATGGGTGAGCGCGCGCGTGACTATCGACGACAAAGTGGCCATCGCTTGGCGTGCGGATAACGGAAAAGCACTGACGGCGCTGCGTGCCGTGCAACTCGCTCGCTTCGTCGACGAGGTGCACGCATACCAACAGTCGGGGGCGGCCTCCCCAGAATTGGACGCGCTTGGAGGCGGGTTTTTGCAACAAATGCGGATCGCGGGTTGGCTCGACGGTCGAACACTCGCGATGGACGACCATGTGTTGCGCGTCGCGTTCAAACTGAAGTGGAACGCCACGGCCGGTCTAGACACGCACGCAGAACTCGGACCCACGCTCGACGAATCGCGTGCTCTCTACACGTTTTACCTGACGCATCCGCATCCACAGGAGACCACTAGATTCTCCATCGAAGCGGCGCGGCGAACCGCACGCACGCAGGCAGATTGCGACGCCCTCGCCGAAGGGCAACGCATGGCGAGCGAACGCTGGCGGGTCGAAAAGATCGACAAGCTGGCGAAGCTCGATCCTGCCTATCCGGCGGATTATGCGCGTGGTGTCGGCGAGTATCGCGCAGGTCGATACGAAGCGTCTGCGCGTGCATTTCAGCAGTGGCTCGACGCTCACCCCGATGGCAACTACTCGCTGCGCGCGAAGAACCATCTGCGCGCGGCGATGGCCATGACCGAAAACGATCGCTGACCTACGCGAGCATCAAAAGCAAACAGGGTCGCACGGCATGCGTGAGGACGTCGCGGGTCACTGCGAGTCGCGTCTGCTCGTCGAGCACCACGTCTTCGTCAGCGCTCTCTGTCGCTCGTTCGAGTTCGGTCAGCGCCTCGCGAATTTCTTGTCGCGTGCCCTCTCGATCGATCGACAACGCCCAAGCCACCATGCGATAGGCCAGCGCCGCGTGGGAGGCTTCGTCTCGCGCGATCACGCCGAGGACGCTCTTTTCAGCCTCGGATTGTGCGCGCTGTTCGCCTTCGGTCGCGAGGGCGGCCGCAATCGCTTCGTTGACGCAACCCGATCTCAGACTCTCTCTCACGAGTTCGCGCAGCGACGTCGTGATCGCACGACTCGCGTGGAGCGGACCTGGACCGATGTCCGCGTCGCCAAACGAAGACGCGAGTCCGAACGCGAGGCGCGCGTGTTCGATCTCTTCGATGGCCGCTCGATGTGCTCGCTCGACGAGTTCGGATGGCGCGCCGACTGCCATCAGCGACAGCGCGAAGTGTCCGAACGACGCGACAGAAGCATGTTCGAGTCGCGCTGTCCGAGCCCACCGCGCGGCCCGAGCGAGATCGCACGGCTTACCCTGTTTCATGGGCGATTCGAGCATCCAATCGCGACGGAGTTGCGTGTCCGCCATGCGCACGTCGCCAGCTTGGTCGAACAGAGGTCGACCAATGGCCGGCTGGCGGTAGCGATTGCCATAGTTGGAGTTTCGCGAGCATCCGGGAAAGCTCACGTAGCAACAAGTCTCGGCATCCGACTCCTCGGCTTGTCGCGCGCGGCCCGTTTCGGCGAC
>JAYVXK010000437.1:0-1891 GCA_043785265.1 Myxococcales bacterium
CAAGTGCGATGGATAGACCCTTTCGTCCACGAAGGCCGTAGCTTGGCCGACTACCAGCAGTCCACGACCCGCCTCGTGAAGCGCTGGCACGGAATCCTCACTCAAGGAGATACTTGATGCGTCACCGATTGATCATCGCGATGGTTCTTGCGCTCTCGTCTGCCGGTTGCGGCCGATCGGCGATTGTCGGCAGTGCGCTCCCACTCAAGCGAGTGGTCATCTATCGCAACGGGGTTGGGTACTTCGAGCGCGGAGGCAAGGTCGACGAGGCCGAAGTTCGCTTCAAGATGAGAGGGAGCGAGGTCGGTGACTTCCTCGCGACACTGGCTGTCATCGAGAAGGGCGGCAGCTCGGTGAAGTCGGCTGCGTTTCCGTTGCGCGACGACACGGCGGACCCCAAGCCACGATCGCAGATGACGTCTGACGAGAAAAACGACCTGAAAACCGTCGTTTTGTCGCTCGACGGCAAAGAGCACGACCTCGAAGTCGGCTACGTCGCAGAGTCCCCCGTATGGAAGCCGTCCTACCGCGTCGTCGTTCGACCAGGTGGCCAGGCTGATCTTCAAGTCTGGGGAATCGTCGAAAATCTCAGCGGCGAAGACTGGAAAGACGTCACGCTGTCGTTGGTTGCGGGCGCGCCCATCGCTTTCGAGTCGCAACTTGGCGTGCCGGTCATTCCAGATCGTCCCGTCGTGACGGACAGTGGCGAAGTGATCGCTGCGGTTCCACACGCGGAGACGTCACTCGGACAAGGTCAGGACGGCCAACCCCCACCGCCGCCAAGTGCAGCCCCAGATAGCGAACCTTCCGCGATGGACGAGTCGATGGGAGACATGGGCGGGATGGGCGGGCTTGGTAGTGCGGGTGGTGGTCGAGGAGTTGCGCATGCCGGGCCTCGCCCGAGCAACAACAAGGCAAATACCGTAGCCACGACGCGCGGCCCAAGAGACGCGCCGTCGCCTACAGCCGTCAGTCGGCCCTCGGTGCAACAAGAGCAGCAACGCCAGAACCCCTCAAACCCACGTAATTTACGGTCTCTTGCGGCGATCGCTCAAGAGGGCAGCACCACTCGCTATGATCTGCCGCTTCCGCTGACCATCCCAGACAAGAGCGCGACGATGGTGATGCTCCTCGCGAAGCCGGTGAACGGGGAGTCCATCTTCTTGTTCGCTCCCGATGGTGGCGTGCCTGACTCGTCGTCGCATCCGTTTCGCGTCGCGCGCTTCGCGAACTCGACAGGCGGCACGCTGGAGCGCGGCCCCATCGCGGTCTTCGAACAAGGCTCGTTCCTGGGACAAGGCATGCTCGACCCTCTTCCGAATGCGGCCACTGCCACTGTGCCTTTTGCTCTCGAGCGAGCGATCGCCATCGATCAAGATCGCAAATACGACGAGTTGGGCGAGCGCGTCGCCAAGATCGAAAACAGTCAGCTCACGATCGAGCGCGACGCGGTGACTCAAACAAAATATCGAATCAAAAACGGCGGAGAGACGGACGCGAAGATGTTGATCAAGCATCCGCGACAACCCGGATCGCGCTTGTTTCAGCCTCCAAAAGAAACCGAGGACAACGTTGGTACCGGGAGTGCGCTCATCCCCACGACCGTGGGAGCCAAAGCGAGCGGCGAGCTGCTCGTCGACGAACGCACCACTCAGCGGCGCGTCGAAGACTGGTTCAGTGTGGTCGCTGACAACGCCGTCAAGAACTACATGCAAGACCCTCGCGCCGACCGCGCGGCGGTGACCAAGCTCTCCGCGGTGTGGTCGATCCGCGATCAAATCGTCGCGTTGCGAATCGCGCGCGCAAAACTGGCGCAAGAGCAGGTCGACATCTCGCGACAAACCGAAGAGACACGGCGCAACATCCGAACGATCGAAAAGAACACGAGCGC
>JAYVXK010000438.1:0-1890 GCA_043785265.1 Myxococcales bacterium
ACGACCGCGTCGACTTCGCTCGGATCCATACGCGCGGCAACCTACCATCGTTTCAGTTTCGCAAGCAATTACAGCCTCGCGCAGCGGCTCATTCTGCGCTCGCGCTCACTCAAGGGTGCCATAACGAACACTGGCGCTCGGAGCAGCAGAAGCCGTGGACTTGACCCCAGGAACGACCGGATGCCGCCCAGACGAAGGGGCAGCAACCGTCGGATGTGTCGTGTTTTGGCCTGGCTTGGCGATCGTCGCATGAGGCGGAGCCCCGGTGGCGACGGTGGTGTTGGATACGATGGGCGCAGCCGTTTGCGGAGCTGTGGCGCTTGGCGTGACCACGACCTGCGTGGGTGCGGTTTGAGGAGTAGGAACCTTGTCGTTGCGTGGCCACACGATGAAGAGTGCGGTCGCCAGCGCAACGATCGCGACACCGCCCACCGCCAAGAGGGCTCGCGGAAGCCGCGCCGACGACATCGCCACAGCGGCCAACTCAAGACTGTCGCTGGCGCTGGATCGCGGCAGGGGCACTGTCTGAGCCGCGCCGTGCAAGGAAGGGCGCATGCCACTTGCGACGGCGCGTGATGCCTCCATGGCGGCCGCGAGTTCGCGCGCCATCGCTTCTGCATTGTCGGGCCGACCCGCGGGATCCTTCGACAACGCACGCATCACGACGCGCTCGAGTTCGGGCGCAATTCGCGCCTCTGGGCACACTTCTGAAAATGGCTTTGGCGATGACTTGATGTGACGAGCCATCACGATGATGGCATCGTCATCGGTGAACGGCGGTCGCCCAGTGAGCATGTGATAGAGGATGACGCCAAGCGAGTAGAGGTCAGTGCGACCATCGAGTGTCTTGGCTTGAGCTTGCTCGGGCGACATGTACCGCGGCGTGCCGAACACCGTGCCCGCTTGCGTCTCGATCGCGTTCATCTCGATGTTGTCGCCCAGCATCTTCGCGATGCCAAAGTCGAGGACCTTCACCGTCTCGGTTTTTTTGCCTTCGGACGTCACCACGCGCGCAAAGAACAGATTGTCGGGTTTGAGATCGCGATGCACGATCCCCTTGGCGTGTGCTTCCGCGAGCGACAGCAGGGTTTGCCGAACCACGTCGACAGCCGCATCTGCAGGCAGCCGTTTTACGCGAGTAATGCGCTGTCCGACTGACTCGCCGTCGAGCAGCTCCATCGCCAAAAATAGACCAGACTCGCTCTCACCAAAGTCGAACACGGTGACTGTGTGCGGCGAAACGAGCACGCTGTTGGTGCGCGCCTCCCGAAGGAATCGAGCCTTTGATGCTTCGTCGAGCGATCGATCGCTGCGCAAGATCTTGATGGCCACGTCGCGGCCCATGGGCTGCTGTTTGGCCCGGTAGACCGTGCCCATCGACCCAGAGCCCAGGCGCGCGAGCACGATGAAGCGGCCATCGAGTGTGCGGCCGAGCATCGTGTCGCCTGCAGCCTCGGCATAGTCACTCGTGTTGATGAGATGCATGCCGTCGCGCGGGCACGTGACAGGCACATCGTCGTAGCGACTACGGCACTTCGGGCACACCTTGCCCGGCACCTTGCGAAGCGCAGGCGCTGTGTCGTCAGGGTGGTGTCGCGAAGGGAGAGACAAGGACTTCGGGGCATCATGATCGCTTGCGAACGGACCGCACGCAAGCGCTCGATGCTCCATTTACCTCACTGGAGCGGCAGCACGTTGCGGGGATCACACACAATCGAGGCATCCAATAGCGCTTCACCGCCCACGATTTTTGTCGCATCGCGCCCTTCACGCACCCGTCGCGCTTCGAGATGCAAGTGCGTCAATTCGGGCGATCCCGAGTCGCCAACAGTGCCAAGCGTCTCGCCCTCGCGCAACACGCGCCCCTTGTCGAGTCCCGGCGCGGTGGCA
>JAYVXK010000439.1:0-1890 GCA_043785265.1 Myxococcales bacterium
CGTGTCCTTGCGGGCGACGTCGTCTGCGATGCGAGCGAGCACGCCATTGACGAACGCGCTCGACTCTTCGCTGCCGAAAGACTTCGCGAGCTCTACGGCTTCATCGAGGATCACCGCGCGGGGGACGTCCAAACGAAACATGAGTTCGTATCCGGCGAGTCGCATGACGTTGCGATCGACGCGTGTCATTCGTTCGATGCGCCAGTTTTGCGATGCGCTCGAGATGCGCGCGTCGACCTCGTCGCGTTTGTCGCTGACGCCACGCACGAGTTCGTCTGCATACGCTTTGCCTTCGGGCTCGGCCTCGAAGTGCTTCCAAAATAGGGCGATCGCTTGATCTGCCGTCGCCGCGGATGCCTCGACGGCGAACAGCATTTGCAGCGCTGCTTCGCGACCGCTCCGGCGCGCACCCATCAGAAACCTGCAGACTTCAGCGCGCGAGCGAGCGAGACCATTTCGATGGCGCTCACTGCGGCGTCCCATCCCTTGTTGCCGGCTTTGGTGCCCGCGCGCTCGACTGCTTGTTCGATCGTGTCCGTGGTGAGCACGCCGAACGCGACTGGGATGCCCGAGTCGATCGACGCTTGCGCGACACCTTTGCTCACTTCGCCTGCCACATAATCGAAGTGCGGAGTCGATCCGCGAATGACCGCTCCGAGGGCAATCACGGCGTCGACCTTCTTGCTCTCGCAGAGTCGTTTGACCACGATCGGGATTTCCCACGCGCCAGGCACGCGTACGAGAGTGGTCTTCTCGAGGTCGCCACCATGACGAGCGATCGCGTCGAGCGCACCCTCGACGAGTCGGTCGACGATGAAATGATTGAAGCGGCTTGCGACGATGGCAAAGCGCGCCGTCGCGGGCGCAGTCAGGTGTCCTTCGATGATGCGATGTTCAGACATGGCCGCCTAGTACCTCGATTCCATCGAATCGAGGGTACTAGAAAATTCGCGGGAGCGAATTTTGGGTTTGGTGCGCCCAGCATGGGCATTCAATAGGAGGTGGAAGTCCCCCCTGAGACCGTAACGACCGGAACTCAACACCAACGAGACAAGGGCACGGGTCCGACACGGACCGTCACTCGCGAGGGCGTGTCTGGTGGAAGTCTGCGGTGAAGTACCGAACCGAACGAAAGTGAATCGTCGATGAGGCGTGCATGAGCGGGGTCGAGCTGGCCAACGGCAGCAAGGCCCAATAGTCGTTGAGGCAAACGCACGTATAGGCGGCGGGATTGGTACGAAGTTGAATGCTCTTACCTGGGGAGATCTCTCATGCTCCGAGAAGTCATCGGTAGTCATCGAGAACGAAAGAACGAGATGACGAAGGCACGAGAGAAGTCGGATGAGCGCGTAGTACCGGAAGACCATCGAAAGGTGGTCCCAACCGAAGTGGTTGATCGGGGAGGGAAGGCGCTCACGAGACATGAACAAGCAGGCCAACTGGGACTGCGCTTTGGGACAGCCGACAGCCCGCAAGGGGTCGACGTCGGAGCGGCTATGGGCCAGCCCATGCCTGCACCGCACGCGATGCCGAAGCCAAAGCACACGAAAAGCACACGCCTGCGACCGATGCTCTTGGAAGAAGTCGCAGAGGAGGACAACCTCCGAAACGCCTTCAATCGAGTAGCGTTAAACGACGGCGCAGCCGGACCGGATGGCAAGAGCGTGAGCGAAGTGCGCAAGCATCTCGCAAGCGTGATTGCCATGCTCCACCGCACCTTGCTCAAGGGAAGCTACAAGCCCGGGGAAATCCGACGCGTGTGGATCCCAAAAGCAAGCGGAGGAAAACGTGGATGGGAATTCCCAACGTGATCGATCGCATCGTGCAACAGGCTGTGCACCAAGTGCTCAGTCCGAACTACGAGTGGACGTTTCACGAAAGCAGCCATGG
>JAYVXK010000440.1:0-1890 GCA_043785265.1 Myxococcales bacterium
CGACGCGACTTTGGTGGGATCGAAACGAATCGGGTCGGGATAGCGAACACGCACGCCGACGAGGCGATCGTAGCGGCGAATGGCGCCGACGCGCGTACCGAGCAACGCGCTCGTGAGTTGGTTGGACACATCGTCAGGCGTGATGCCAAGGCGTGCGGCTTCGTCGCGACGCACTTGCAAGCGCAGCTCGGGCGACTCGCGTTCTTGGCCATCGTAAAGGTCGACCAAGCCGCGGGTGTCCTTGATGTGCTCCGCGATCGCATTGGCGATCTCGTGCGCCTTTGCGTAGTCGGGACCAAAGACCTTCACCTCGACGGGCCGCGGATTTCCGGCCAGATCGTTGAGCACGTCTTGCAGCACCTGGACGAACTCGATGCGCACCTCGGGGAACTTGCTCTCGAGACGCGCTCTGATGTCTGCGATGATTTCTTCGCTCGATCGATGGCGCTGGGAGCGTGGAACGAGACTGATCATGATGTCGCCGCGATCGAGTTGCGTGGCCGCGACGGGTCCCATTTCGGCGCCGAGTCTGCGCGAGTAGGTGCGCACCTCGGGAGTCGCCACGAGCTCGCGCTCCATCGCGCGCCCAAACGCCTCGCTGGTCGCCAGTGAGGTGCCCGACGGAAGAAAATAGTCGATGACCATCGCGCCCTCGTCCATTTGCGGCAAAAATCCGCGCTCCAATTTTGGCGCAACCGAGAGCGTCAGCAACGTGAGCACCACGAGCGCGATCGCCGCAAGACGAGGCCACGCTGCGAGCTTGGCTGTCACGCGGCCAGTCAGGCCTTCGTCGTGTCGATGCGTAGAAAGCTCGCCACTCTTGGAAGGCGACAACGCCCAACTTGATGCGATCGGCACCAGAATGAGCGCGACGCCAAGAGAGATGATGACGGCCGCAGAGAGCGTGAACGCGAGCGCGCGAAAAAAGTCGCCGACGATTCCGCTCATGAACGCGAGAGGAGCAAACACGACGACTGTGGTGAGTGTGGTGCCAACGACCGCGGGCGCGAGATCGCGTGTGCCCTGCTGGGTCGCTTCAGCGACGCTCATGCCCTCGTCTCTGTGTCGCGCGATCGCTTCGATGATCACGATGGCGTCGTCGATCACGAGTCCCACAGCCACGGCCATGCCGCCGAGCGACATCAGATTGAGTGTTTGCCCGGTGACTTTCATCGCACCGAACGTGATCGCCAAGGTGATGGGCACGGCAGCTCCAGCGACGAGCCCCGCGCGCACGTCTCGTAAAAACAGCCCGATCACCAGCGCACACAGCGCGATGCCCAAGATGATGGCGTCGCGCACGCTGTTCATCGACTCTTTGACGAGCTCGGATTGATCGTAGACCGGCGTGATCGTGATCCCCGCAGGCAAGGTCTTGCCGATGTCTCGTGTCGCGTCGCGCACGCCATCCGCGACATCGGTCGCGCTCGCGCCTGGCAAGCGCGCGACACTGATCACGACTGTGTCGCCGCGCGGCCCACCCACGCGGATCAGGCGATCTTCTGCGGCATCCAGCACTTCTGCGACATCACCCAGTTGCACGCTCACTCCATCAGGAGCGGTCGCGACGGGCATGTGCCGAATGTCATCGAGCGTCTTGGGCTGCGCATCGGCGACCACGGTCACGAGCTGACGATCGCGATCGACGCGACCTACAGCGTTGAGACTCATGCCCGTGCGCAACTTGTCGGCGACACGGTCTGGGGTGAGCCCAAGCGCAGCGGCGCGTTCTGGATTGAGGACCACAGCCACTTCGCGAACGTCACCACCGAGGACTTCGATGCGTCCGACACCAGGCACACCCGCGATCGCGGGTCGCACCACCCACTCGGCTAGCTCACGCAGTTCGCGCGGGTCGGCCGCGCCTGCGAGGTTGAAGGTGATGACCGG
>JAYVXK010000441.1:0-6413 GCA_043785265.1 Myxococcales bacterium
GCGACCGCGGAAAAGCGGCTCTGCATCGACACTCTCATGATGTTGTGGAGTACCGCAAAAATGGGGCTAGCGTCCACCAAACGGATCATAGGTCGCGGATGGCTTGGCCGTCGGCTTGGTCGTGGCGCTTGGAGGAGTCACGGGGTCTGAAGTGGGTTTGCCCGTCGCGGACCCAGGTGGTTTGACGACCACCACCGTGTTTGTCGAGTGCGGGGGCGTGTTGGTCGTGGTGGTGCTGACGGCGGGTGTCGTTGTCAGCGCTGTCGTCGTCGTTGCCATCGTCGCCGTGGGTGCAGTCACCGTAGGTGGAGGCACGGCAGTGGTCGCGACCGTGGCGATCGTCGAAACGGGTTTTGGATCTGTGGCGGCCGTCTTGTGTGTGACCTTGTAGATGCCAACAGCACCCACGCCCAGCACCAACAATGCGGCTACACCAATCGCGGCGAATAGAGGGGCTTTGCTGGCTGGTTGTGGTTCGCCCGAGGTGTTTCCCCAGCTTGCGTTCGTGTTGGTCTGAGGCGGGACGTTTTGCGCGCCGCTGCCCGTATTGGCTTGAACGCGTCCGCCCGCCGTATCGACATAGGACGGCGACGGCGGACGGTAACCACCGCTGCTCTGCGCGTGCGCGTTGTATCCACCGACACCGGCCTGCGGAATCACCATCGAGGGGCGTGGCATGCCGAGCGTCGTCGTGATGCGGTCGATCGAAGCAAACGAGCGAGCGGGTGCACACGAAGCGATCGCTTGGGCGAGCTCGGCCACGTTCTGAAAGCGCTGCTCGGGTGCGCGAATGAGACAACGACCAATGGCGTCGCTCAGCGCCTGTGGAATGTCTCCGCGCTTCGTGATGATGGGAGCCGGAGGCTGCTCGAGGATCGCAATGAAGAGTTCACCCAGTGACTCGCCATTGAACGGAACGACGCCCGTGAGAAGCTCATAAAGGATGACACCCAACGCCCAAACGTCTGCGCGCGCGTCGACGTTCTTTGCGCTGCGCAATTGCTCTGGGGACATGTAGAGAGGCGACCCAAGCATCGATTTCGTCGACGTCAGAGAGTGATTGCCACCTTCGCCAAACGGATTGGAGGCCTTGGCGATGCCGAAATCGAGCACTTTGACCGTCGGGCTGCCATCGGTGCGATGGGCGAGGAAGAGGTTCGCTGGCTTCAGGTCGCGGTGAACGATGCCGAGCGCGTGAGCTTGAGCGATCGCCTCGAGCGCCTGAAGCGTGTAGTCTACAGCTTCTTCGACACCGAGCGGTCCGCCTTGCTCGAGGCGCTGCGAGAGATCGACACCCTGCAGAAACTCGAGCACCATATACGGAAGACCGTTTTCGGCGGTACCCACGTCCATGACGCGACAGACATGCTCACTCTGGATTTTGGCCGCATTTCGGGCCTCGTTGAGGAAGCGCTGCACAGCCTCTTGATTGGTCACGATGTCGCCGAGCAAGAACTTCACGGCTACGCGCTGTCCGAGCAACTCGTGTTGGGCCGCAAAGACAGCGCCCATTCCGCCCTTACCGATCAACTTCTCGATGCGATACTTGCCAACGATCAGATCGCCGACCTTCGGCAGGCTCTGATCGTCAACCGTGTGACCGGACATCGTCATTGTGCACGCCCCATGGCGCTAGAGCGTACGCGACAATCGCGGCTCGACCAACGGAAGGGTGCCTCAATCGTCGGTTTTGGTGGGGGCGAGTGTGCAGGTGCGAAGGTGGGGGCGGACCAGTTACGGGTTGATCCGCTCTGAAAATCAGGCCAGTTTCGCACATGCTCGAAAGCCTGGGCCTCATCACGAGCGTGAATGCTGCAGACCGGATGGCGTACGCCCGCGATTTGTGGCCACGGCATCATCTTTCGATTCGAGCGGGCAAACGACTGACGGAGCCACGCGCCATCGTGTGGCCGCGCTCGACCGAGGAAGTGGTCACCGTCGTCAGATGGGCATGCGAGCGCGGAGTCGCGCTGGTGCCTTTTGGTGCGGGAAGCGGCGTCTGCGCGGCGGTGTTGCCTCACGCAGAAGCTGTGATCGTCGACATGAAGCGCATGACGAAGTGGCGGCACCTCGATGCTCATGCTCCATCGCTCGACGTCGAATCAGGACACATGGGTTTGCCACTCGAGGAGAGTCTGAATCGTCAGGGACTCACTCTTGGACACTTTCCGTCGTCGATCCTCTGCAGCACCGTGGGTGGCTGGATCGCAGCACGAAGCGCTGGGCAGGCGAGCGGCTATTATGGCAAAATCGAAGACATGGTCGTTGCGCTCGAATGCGTGACGGGAGCAGGCGATGTCGTGACGCTGCACCATCGCACGGCCGGCCCATCGCTCGTACCCATCGTCGTCGGCAGCGAAGGCACGCTTGCGATCGTGACGAGCGCGACACTGCGTTTGCATCCGGTGCCGCACTCGCGCTCGTTTTCAGCGTGGTCGTTTTCGTCGACACATGCAGGCTGGGAAGCCATGCGCGAAATGTTTCAACGTGGACTGCGCCCTGCGATCGCGCGGCTCTACGATCCCTTCGACGCGATGCTCGCAAAGCAAGGCTCCGTGAGAAAAAAGAAAGCCCAGGGACCTCACGCGCCAGGTCTGGGCTCGACAGTGCTTCGCACGATCTTGCGCAAACCAGGGGCGTTCAACACCTTGCTCGAATCACGCGCGTTCGCGGCAGCGGCAGGCGGCGCGATGCTCGTCACGATTTTCGAGGGGGATGCGTCGGAGCATGACGTCCACGCAGCCAGTGAGATCGCCATGCGCATGGGAGGCTCGCACGAAGGCGAAGCGCCCGCTCGCAAGTGGCTCGCGCATCGCTACTCCGTGAGCTACCGGCAATCACCCGCGGTTGCTTCGGGGTTGTTCGTCGACACCATGGAGGTCGCAGCACCCTGGTCGAAACTCGGTGCGCTCTACGACGGCGTGCAGAAAGCGGTCGGTCCCCATGTGTTCATCATGGCGCACTTCAGTCACGCGTATCCGGACGGGTGCTGCATCTACTTTTCGTTCGCAGGCAGCGCGAGCACCGACAAAAATCAAACATGGGACGAAGCCTGCGAGCGGACGTACGATCGAACGTGGCGAGCCGCTCTCGATGCCGTGGTCGAAGCGGGCGGCACCATCGCGCATCATCACGGAGTAGGCCGATCCAAGGCTCCGCGCATGGATCGCGAGCTCGGCTCCGAAGGCGTCAATGTGGTGCGCGCACTCAAACGCGCGTTCGATCCGAAGGGCATCTTGAACCCCGGAGTCTTGATCCCACCCATCTCGCCCTCTCCTTATCCAGACGGAGTCTGGTCGTGATCGAGATCGATCATGAGAGTCTGCTGGTGCGTGTCGACGCCAACATCAGCTTGGGCGAACTCGAAGCCGCGCTGCAAGCTCATCATCTGACTCTTGGTCTCGTCACAATCGACGAGTCCTCGCGTGTCGGAGAGTGGATCGCGGCAGGTGCCCAGGGCGTGCGCGCCGCGTGGTTGGATCCCGCCGATCATCTCGTCGCAGGCTATGTGGCGACCTTTGGAGGCAAGCGCGTTGAGATTCGTCCTGCCCCTCGTCGCGCAACGGGTCCAGATTTGTTCTCGCTCGTATTCGGCCAACAAGATCGCATCGCGCGGCTACAACAAGCCTGGTTGCGCGTGCATCGCGCGGACGCCAAGGTCCCGCGGACGGCACCGTTTCGTCACGAGGATCCGGCGTGGACCGAAGACGAAGAACGTCTGACGCAGGCCATCCAACAGCAAGTGGAGTGACCGCGGGCGGGCGTCTAGCCCGGCGGCCACGCGAGGCCGCGGCCACCGAGCACGTGCAAGTGCAGGTGATGGACACTCTGTCCTGCGTCAGCTCCATTGTTGACGACGAGACGGAAGCCATTGCCGAGTCCCTCTTTGGCCGCGACCGTTCTTGCGGCCAAAAGCAGGTGACCAAGCATGGCGCCATCGGCGTCGGTAGCGTCCGAGAGCGCGACGATGTGTTGCTTCGGAATGACGAGCACGTGAGTGGGCGCGACGGGACGCAGATCGCGGAACGCGACTGAGTGGATGTCCTCGTGAACGATTTGCGCGGGAATCTCGCGTGCGACGATCTTACAAAACAGGCAGCCCATCGCCCGATCATACACGTCCGTCCCCGTCCGCCGTCCCCCGTCCCCGTCCCCGCTCCCGTTCCCGTCTCCGTCCCCGCTCCCGTCTTCACTCCGGCATCGGTCCGATGTAGTTCGAGCTCGGGCGAATCAAGCGTCCGACCTTTCGCTGCTCGACGACATGCGCGCACCATCCTGCCGCGCGCGCCACCCCGAAGGTCGGAGAGAACGCGGCGCGGGGAATGCCGATCGCTTCGAGCAAGACTGCTGTGTAGAACTCGACGTTCGCGCGCAGAGGTCGGTCAGGATGGCGCTCTTGGAGTTGCCTCTCCGCCGTGCGTTCTACTTCACGCGCGAAGAGCAATCGGTGGGTGCTCTCGAGCTTTCGTAGTTCTCGTTCGAGGACGGCGGCGCGAGGGTCGCGGACGCGATAGATGCGATGACCCATCCCCATGATGCGACGCTTGCCGTCGATTTCGCCCTTGATCCAAGCCTCTGCGTGCGTGGCGTCGCCGATGGCGTCGAGCATGTCGAGGACCGGACCGGGTGCGCCACCGTGGAGCGGACCTTTCAGCGCTCCAATCGCACCGGTGACGGACGAGACCATGTCCGACCCCGTCGACGCGATCACGCGCGCCGCAAACGTCGACGCGTTCATGCCGTGATCGCTCACCGTGACGAAGTACGCGTCCATCGCACGTGCGAGCGGTTCTGCGACCGCGCTCCCTCGAATCATTCGGACATAGTCGTGCGCATGACCCAGCGCCGGATCGGGCGCCATCGGCTCGCCGCCTGCGCTCTTGCGAGTCCATGCCGCTGCAAAGACTGCGAGCGCACCCACGATTGATTCAGGTCGTTCGTCGGTGGAGCACGCCGTCGCCGCGCGAATCGCGTCCATGCCGTTTGGGAGCGAGAGCCATGCTGGACCGTGAGCGATGCGTTGCCACGCAATCTGCCTGGCTTCGCCAAGAGCGCGTGACACTTCTGCTTCGCGATGCGCGTCGGCATACAAGAGTCGCGCAAACACCCCTTCGAAGCTCACGTGTCCCGCGAGAGCCTCGACGTCACTGCCCGCGATGACGAGCCGTCCCGCCAGGCCATCAACGTGCGAGAGCCGCGTCTCTGCCACCACTACGCCATCGAGTCCGTCGTTCACGTTCGCCATCAGAGCCTCTTTTCTGTGGGTCGCGCCCGCCAACGATACGGACTGAATCGCTAACCACGAGTAACCTTTGGGGGTGAGGCCGACATTGATCAATGTTGATTCGACAATCCATGATCGCGAAATCGTCACGGCGGCGCGCGCGGCCAAGTTGCTGGGCGTCAAACGCGAGACCCTCTACGCCTATGTCAGTCGCGGTCTGCTCACGCGAGTGCCCCGTGGCTACTTGCTCGAGGAGGTGCGACGCCTTCGAGCGCGCGCACAAGCTCGTTCAGGGCACGGGCCTGTTGCCTCTTCGGCGCTTCGTTGGGGCGAGCCCGTACTCGACACTGCGATTGCAGGCATTGGCCCGAGCGGCCCCATTTATCGCGGCTACTTGGCCACGGACTTGGTGCGCGCGGGAGTGTCGTTCGAGCGCGCTGCCGAATTGCTGTGGACCGGCGCGCTACCCGCGAAGTCGGCGCGTTGGCAAGCGGCGGCGGCTCCCGTCAAAGCACGCGCACTCTGCGCGCTCACCGAACACTCCAGCTTGCTCGCTCGGTTGCAGGTGTTGGTGACCGCGCTCGGAGCACGCGAGCACGCAAGGCATGGAGCCGCGCGAGAGACAGAATGGGAGCGCGCTCGCCGATTGATCGCGCGAATGGCTGCGTTGCTAACAGATGCGTCAGAAGCGTCCATTTCAGCGACATTCGCGCGCGCAATCGGTCTGGGGCCGAGCCGAGAAACCGCTCATGCCATCGATGCAGCGCTCGTGCTGACGGCAGACCACGAGCTCAATGCGTCGAGTTTCGCCGCGCGAGTCGCTGCGGGCGCAGGCGCGGATCTCCATGCGTGCATCAGCGCGGCGCTCGCGACCGCGTCCGGCACCAAGCACGGCGGGGAGTGCGACCGCGTCGAGGCGCTCGTTCGGGAGGCGACCGTGCGCGGTGCATCGATTGTGCGTGAACGTTCGGAGCGGGGGGAGTCCGTGCCCGGTTTTGGCCATTCTCTGTATCCGTTGGGCGATCCACGCGCCCCGCAGCTGATCGATCTCGCACGATCGATTTCGAAGAAAGCCACCGCAACGATCGATTCGGTGATCGTCGCGGCGGGCGACACCTTGGGCCTCGCCCCGACGGTCGACACCGGACTCGTCGCACTCAGTCTTGCGATCAAAGCGCCCGCAGGGACC
>JAYVXK010000442.1:0-1888 GCA_043785265.1 Myxococcales bacterium
TCAACGGCGACACTCCCAATCCGATCGCTGGCGCGAGTGCTACCGCGTCAGGCGGCATGGTCGCGGTCAAGTTCACCAAGGCCGGCACCGTTGGATATCATTGCAACATACACGCGTCGTTGCTTGGCGCCGTGAGAGTCACCCAGTGAAGGAGTCGAGAACCCCCATGAAAAAGCACGTTTTGAGTTCACTCGTCTTCGCGACCTGCGCGACGCTCATCTACGCATGCGGCGGCGACGACACCACGCCTGCCATCACGCCCGACTCCGGCGCAAAAGACACAAGCACCCTAGACACGAGTGTTGCCGACACGGGCAGCAAAGATTCGAGCGCCGCAGACACGAGTGTCGCGGACACGGGCAACGCGGACACGAGCGTCGCAGACACGGGACCCGTGGACGCAGGTCCGACCAACGGTTGCGTGAACTTCGCCGATCACACGCAGCAAAACGATCCGCGTTTGATCACCTTCCCAGGAGTCAGCCTCACCCCGTTCTACACGCCGAGTTGCATGAAGATCACCAACGGCCAGACCGTGACCTTTCAAGCCGATAAGAGTGTGACCTTTGGCAACCACCCGCTGCAAAGCGAAAACGAGGTTGGAACGCCGATCGTCAACACGAACACCGGCACCAAGGTCAGCTTCCAGTTCAATCAGAGCGGCACCTTTGGGTTCCATTGCCTCTTCCACGGCGGCAGCAGCATGAAGGGCGCGATTTTGGTCCAGTAGGCTGTGGCCAAAATCCAGGACTGCGATTAGTCTCGCGCGACCCTTCACCAAGGAGTCCGCACGTGATCATCGGCGTCCCTAGAGAGATCAAGACACGCGAGTATCGAGTGGGCATGACGCCCGCAGGCGTTCGAAGCCTGACGCAACGCGGACACAAAGTGCTCGTCGAAAAAGGTGCAGGCGAAGGCAGCGGCATCCTCGATGCGGCCTATGTGGCCCAGGGCGCAACCATCGTCACGACAGCCGCAGAGGCGTGGGGCGCAGAGATGGTCGTGAAGGTCAAAGAGCCTTTGACCACCGAATACGGCTTCTTTCGAGAGAACCTTGTACTATACACCTATCTACATCTCGCTCCCGAACCTGAACTCACCAAGCAACTGCTCGACAAAAAAGTCATCGGCGTTGCTTACGAGACGATTGAAAATCCAGACGGCACGTTGCCGTTGCTTCGTCCGATGAGCGAAGTCGCAGGCCGCATGGCCGTGCAAGTCGGCGCGACGTGTCTCGAAAAAGAGAAGGGCGGCAAAGGTGTGCTGCTCGGCGGCGTTCCAGGGACGCGTCGTGGGCGCGTGGTGATCCTCGGCGGCGGAGTCGTGGGTCGCAACGCAGCCACGATCGCGATCGGCATGGGCGCGCAGGTCACCGTGCTCGACGTGCGAGCAGAAACCATGGCGTACCTCGAAGACGTGTTCGGCGGCGCGATCGAGACTCTTTATTCGAATCCGACCAACATCGAAGCGAGCGTCGCACGCGCAGACCTCGTCATTGGCGGCGTTTTGCTCGCTGGCGCACGCGCGCCCAAGCTCGTCACCGAAGAACTCATCAAGAAGATGGAGCCCGGCAGTGTGGTCGTCGATGTTGCTGTCGATCAAGGCGGCTGCATCGAGACGTGTCGTCCGACCACGCACGACAACCCGACATACGAAGTCCACGGTGTCGTTCACTACTGCGTGGCGAACATGCCAGGCGCGGTCTCGCAGACGAGCACCTGGGCGCTCACCAACACCACGATGGGCTACGCGGTGAAAATCGCCGAGAGCGGGATCGTCAAAGCGGCCAAGACCGATCGCGCGTTGGCGCTCGGCATCAACACGTTCGCTGGCAAGGTCACCTGCGAAGGCGTCGCGCAAGCGCACAAGATGGAATACGTCCCCATCG
>JAYVXK010000443.1:0-6410 GCA_043785265.1 Myxococcales bacterium
CACGATCTGCTATTAAACAAGGGCTTGCGTCGACAACTCTCTCCGCTTGGCGAACGCTCGCGAAAGAGAAAGCCCAACCATGAGCGGGCTGCTCGCACGCATTGTCGCGAGCAAGCGAGCGGAGATCGCTCGTCTGGGTGCACCGCCGCGCCCGATCACGCGCGCACATGAGATCGATGTCTTGGCTTCTCTTCAAGCGAACACTCACCTCGCGCTCATCGCAGAGATCAAGAAGCGCAGTCCGAGCGCGGGCACGCTGTCCACGACTCTTTCGGTGGCCGAGCGTGCAGTTGCGTACGCTCGATCCGGCGCGGCGATGGTGAGTGTGCTGTGCGACGGGCCGTTCTTCGATGGTTCGTATCAAGACGTAGCGGCCGCCCGACGCGCACTCGACGACGCAGGTCTCGAGGTTCCGGTGCTCGCCAAAGAGTTCATCCTCGATCCGCTGCAGCTCGATCACGCGCATGCTCATGGCGCCAGTGCGGTGCTGATCATCGTGCGCCTCGCCGACGCAGACGTCACGAGGAGGCTCATTTCAGCTGCAATCGAGCGTGACCTCGCTCCTCTTGTAGAGGTCGTGACCAAGGACGAACTCGACCTCGCGCTGCAAGCGGGAGCGACGATCGTCGGCGTGAACGCGCGCGATCTCGACACACTCGAGATGAATCGTGAGCAGGCGAATACCGTCCTCATGAGCATTCCGAAGGATCGGATCGCCGTGCACCTCTCAGGACTCTCGACACCGGAACATGTCGCCGAGGTCGCCGCGAGTCGTGCCGACTCGGCGCTCGTTGGCGAAGCACTCATGAGACAAGACGATCCGGTCGATCTCTTGAAACGAATGACGAGCGCCGCGATTTGGCCCGCGCCACGCTTGCGGTGATACGCTGATCGAGCCGTGCAACTCGACTCTGCCATCGACGCCTTTCTGGATCATCTACGAGTGGAGCGCGCCTTGGCGAAGAACTCGCTCGAGGCGTATGCGCACGATCTCGGCATGCTGCTCGCGCTCGTGGGGAGCGATGTCAGCGCAGAAAACATGGGGTATGGTGACATCGCTGCGCTCCTGGCGACCAATGTGGAACGCGGAGTGAGCGCGCGGTCGAGCGCCAGACATCTGTCTGCGCTGCGCGGCTTCTTCAAGTTTCTGGTGAAGGAGAAGATCATCGCGCAAGATCCGACCGCGCTCATCGACCGCCCTCGCCTCTCCAAGCGACTCCCTCGTGTGCTTTCTTTTCAAGAGATCGAGCGCCTCCTCAGCACGCCGGATCAAAGTACCCACCGTGGCGCGCGCGACCTGGCGATGATTCAACTCATGTATGCGTCCGGCTTGCGCGTGTCGGAGCTCGTCGGGTTGCGTGTTGCAGACCTCGACACCGAGCGCGGCGTGGTGTCAGCGTTCGGAAAGGGAGGCAAGCGGAGGCTCGTTCCGGTTGGCGAAGTCGCGCTGACTGCGGTCACTCACTACATGAAGAGCGTTCGACCGCTGGTGCTTCGAGGGGCGGAGAGCAAAGTGCTTTTCTTGTCGCCGAGCGCAAAAGGGCTCACCCGCCAGGGGTTTTGGAAGCTGCTGAAGCGCTATGCCCGCGCGGCCGGCATCATGACGCCGCTCTCTCCACACAAGCTTCGTCATTCGTTTGCGACGCATCTTTTGCGAGGCGGCGCGGACTTGCGCGCAGTGCAAGCGATGCTCGGACACGCCGACCTCGGCACGACGGAGGTCTACACGCACGTCGCGGCCGACCACATCCGCGCCGCCCACGCGAAGTCGCACCCCAGAGCGTGACCGTTTCTGTGACTTCGTAGGAGCGCGCGGTCTGCTAATGTCGACGCGTGCGCGCGATCTTCACGGTGGTCGAGCCGGAGACTTCACAAGAGACCCCTCTGTTGGTGGAGGTACCCCATGCAGGACTCGATGTGCCTGCGGAGTTGTCGAGCACCATCATCGCGACGGCGCGATCGATCGCTCGAGATGCTGATCTCCATGTTGATGAACTTTATCAAGACGCAGTGAGCGTGGGCGCGACACTCGTCGTGTCTCATGTGTCGCGCTATGTCGTCGATCTCAATCGCGGAGAGGGCGACGTCGATAGCGAGTCAGTCGCTGGCGCGCGTTTGAATCCGAAGGCTCCGCGAGGCTTGATTTGGCGGCTTTCGACGGATGCCGAGCCTTGCCTGCGCGCGCCGCTCACGGCTGCCGAGCTGCACGCGCGATTGGAGATGGTCTATCGCCCGTATCACGCTCGCGTCGCCGAAATCCTCGATCGCAAGCGGAAGCGATTCGGCTTTGCCATCTTGCTCGCGGCACATTCGATGCCGAGCGCGGGGCGGACTGCGCATGGAGACGCGGGACTCATTCGGGCGGACGTGGTGCCGGGCACGCAAGGTCGCACGACAGCCTCGACCAAGATCATCGATGCGGTCGATGCTCACGCGCGCGGCGCGAAATACAGCGTGAAACACGACGATCCGTACAAGGGCGGTTTTTCGACACGCCACTACGGCAGGCCTCGTGACTCATGGCATGCGGTGCAGGTCGAGCTCGCGCGACGTCTCTACATGGATGAAAATTCGCTCGCGCAAAAGCCGACTGCGTTCGATGCCACGCGAGCGTGGTGTCGCGAGTTGTGCACGCGCCTCGGCAGTGTGCGGCCTGCTTGAGTTGTACGGCGGGGCAATGCAGCGATAAACTGTGCAGCGCATTCGATGGAGCCCGCGAAAATGCCAGAGGAGAGAGAGTCTCGACCGCCGATGTCGACGACTTCGCTGCCTGACATTGCGAGTGATGCGCCTCCCGCTCTCGTGCGGCCGCCCGTCCTCGCGAGCGACATCTTGCTCGAGGACGTGGCGCCAAGACACCCCGCGGCCAACCTCGTGCGCTACGCGCTCGCTGCGATGGCGTTGGTGCACGCGTCGCTCGGAGGGCTAGAACTAGCTGGGTTCGTGAAGGTGGCCGGGGCGATGGAGTCATTCGCCGTCGCAGCAGTCGCTGTCGTCCTGCTTGCGTTTCCGTTGCCCTACCTGGTGCGCGCGACACTCGCGACATTGACTGCGCTCGTGCCGATCTTGCTTGGCTCGTTCTTGCTGGGTGGAGATTTTTTGCATCGCGCAGCGAGCGTGCTCGTGATGCTCGCGCTGCCGGGAGTTTTCTTTTTTCGCGCGAGGTACCGTGCACTGCGCGCGGCTCGCACGTTGCTCGCCGTGGCCTTCGTCCTCGCCGCCCCAGGTCTCCTGTTTGCTGCGATGAATGCACTCGATGCGTCGTTATCGCTCGAAGTGCGTGTCGTCGACGGTCTGCTCGTGGCCAGCGCGCTCGCGGGCGCGTTTGGGTTCATGGGTGCCGAAACCACGGGCATGTGTGGCGTCTGGGCGACGGTGATTCTCGTGCTCGCCTCTGCGCACGTCGCGCTGGTTGGTTGGAAGTCGAGTTGGCAGGCGGCGGCTACCGCGTCGGTCGTGTGTCTCAGCGCAACGACTCTGTTTGCTCTGGCGACCTTTCAGTTGATCGCAACTGGCCTGGCAGAGGCCGCGCGCAAAGTAGATGTTCATCGACCCGTGATGCGCGAGGACTCGCAATCGCCTGAATAGGGCCCGTCCCCGTCGCCCGCTTCCGTCACCGTCGCCGCTCCCGTCGCCGTCGCCGCTCCCGTCGCCGTCGCCGCTCCCGCTCCCGTCCCAGCTCCCGTCGCCGCTCCCGTCGCCGCTCCCGTCCCAGCTCCCGTCGCCGCTCCCGCTCGCGTGTCCCAGGGCCGGCTCTCCAGAGTCCTTGACAACGGGGGGGCCTTCGTTCACTTTGCGCTCTCCCAAAAGCGCCAATTGCGGCCTTTTTCCCCTCTCTTTTTGGTTTTTCGTCATGGCTCGAAGCGACATCACAGGCAAACGCAAGCTCAAGGCGCAAAACGTCTCGCACTCGAACATCAAGACGAAGCGCTGGCAGAAGCTCAACATCCAGACGCGTCGTGTTTGGGTTCCCGAGCTCTCGCGTTTCGTGACGCTCAACTTGACGACACGTGACATCCGCACGATCGACAAGATTGGCGTGACCGCCTACGCGAAGCGTTACGGCGCGAAGCTCTAGTCGCGCGGTTCGGCAGCGGTCTCGCCGTGACGAGTGTCGACGGAACGCCGCGAGCGACTTGGCTGATTCAAGAGCACGCGCTTTCGGTGCTCGAGAAGTTCGTGCGTGCATGCGACGCCGTGGGCATCGATGTCGTTGCCGTGAAGGGGATTCTCTCGGCGCGAACGCTGTACGACGACATCTCCGAACGGGTGATCTCGGATGTCGACGTGCGCGTGCGACCGCGTGACGTGTCACGTGTGGAGCGACTCGCGCGCGAGCAAAAGTGGACGATCGTGAGTCGCACGCATGCATACAACAACCTCGTTGTCGTGATCGACGGTCGGCATGTCGATGTCGAAGCGCATGTGGGCCCGCCTGGTGTGTGCACGCTGACGATCGATGAGCTGATCATGCGAGCCACACGCGAAGACCGCACGTTTGGTTTTTCGGCGTGGGTGGCAGACCCGCACGATCACGCTTTGGTGCTCGTGCTCAACGCATTCAAGGATCACATGGCGCAGGCGATGGCTTGGGCGATCGGCGATTTATCGAAGCTCTTGGATGCGCCGTGGTTCGACGAAGCGGAGTTGATCGCGCGCGCAAAAGAGGCGCGTGCAGAGACGGTGCTGTGGATCGTGGCCGATTGGATGGCGCGTTTCATGAGTGACGACGCGTGGGGCGACCTGCGTGATCGGATGGGAAAACCAGCCCGCGCTGGGTTTGCGTCTGCGCATCTGTGGCTCGAGTCGATCGGCTCGGCTGGGGAGTTTCCGTTGCGTGTGCTGGCGCGTTTTGCGAGCGACTCGCCGAGGCAATGGGGGCACGCGTTCGCGCGATTGGTTGCGTGGCAGGCAGAGGTCTGGGCGTCCCAGATGGGGGCTACTCCGTGGAGGCGTGGCGTGACGAAACCACCTGAGCGGGTACACCGAGGACGGTAGTCCCTGGTCCCCGGTTATCCCGACCGAATGGGTCTCCCGCCACATCACGCCCTCTTCACTCGGGGGATCCTTCGCTCCGCTCAGGATGACAGCGTGGGCTCGGCATTCGGACCCGACGCAGTCGAGCATGTCCTGTCATCCTGCACTCTGTATTCGGACCCGACGACGTTGAGCATGTCCTGTCATCCTGAGCGAAGCGAAGGATCCCCCGAGGGACCGTTCGCGCTGTCGTCGCGCTCTCTTCGCCCCGGGGATCTTGAGCGAAGCGAAGGATGACAGCGTGCGCTCGGCATTCGGACCCGACGACGTCGAGCATGTCCTGTCATCCTGAGCGAAGCGAAGGATCCCCCGAGGGACCGTTCGCGCTGTCGTCGCTCCGTTCAGCATGACCTTCTGACCCGACGATCGCCGTCAGGTCGCTCCACGTTGGGTTCACGGCTTCGATGAGTGCGATCTTCTTTGCACGAGTCCAGCCTTTGAGTTGCTTCTCACGGGCAATCGCTCCGCCGACATCAGTGGTGCGCTCGATATGGACGAGCGTCGTGACGTGGTACTTGCCGACAAAACCCGTGGGGCGGATTCGATGTTCGGCCACACGACGGACGATGTTGTTGGTCACGCCGATGTACAAAACAGGCCGTTCTCCACGCACGTTCGCGAGAATGTAGACGTGGAACTCTCCGCTCACCGGCTTGCCTCTGTTCGCTCGGCGGATCCTTCGCTCCGCTCAGGATGACAGCGTGCGCTCATGACTGGGGGGATCCTTCGCTAATGGATTCAGTCCTTAGCAACAGGCTGAGCGGGCACGCCCACGACCGTCATGTCGGATGCGACCTCTTTGGTGACGACAGCGCCTGCGCCCACCTTGGATCGATCTCCGACTCTCAGGTACTGAAGCACGACCGCACCTGCGCCGATCAACACGCCTTCACCGATCTCGACGCCACCGCTGATGTTGGCCCCCGGATTGATGACCGATCCGCGACCGATGCGTGTTTCGTGGCCGATTGTGGCGCCGAAGTTGATCATGCAAAAGTCGCCGAGCGTGACGTTCACAGTCAGCACTGCGCCTGCGCCAATCATGACGCCGTCGCCGAGCTTGGTGCTGTCGTGATCAAGCGTGGCGGACGGATGGATGATCGTGGGCCACGGGATGAGCGGGTGGCGCGCGCGAAGACGCTCAGCAACACGCAGTCTCGCAGCGGGCGATCCGATGCCGAGAGCGAGTCCGTCGATCTCAGAGGCGTGCGCGTCGATCCAAGACTCATCGCCGAGCACACGGTCGCGACTGTCATGCGGGCCGAGCTGAGACAGATCGGAAACTACAAAACCAAGGCAATTGCTGCCGCAATCACGCAAGTACCACGCAAGCTCACGCGCTTGGCCGGCAGCTCCGAGCACCACGATGCCGC
>JAYVXK010000444.1:0-1879 GCA_043785265.1 Myxococcales bacterium
CATCTTTCGACAAGGTGCTCGCCAAGGTCGACGCCGCTATCAAGGCAGCCGCGTGAACCCGCAGAGTGGGTACTTTCTTCTGGGGAGCTGTACTAAGGCTCTTGACGGCTACACCATCGTGCAACTCAGTGACGTTCACGTGGGTCCCACGATCGGCCGCGACTTCATCGAGCAACTCGTCGCCACGACCAACGCGCAAAACCCAGACATGATCGTCATCACGGGAGACTTGGTCGATGGCAGTGTCGAGCAGCTTGGCGGTTTCGTCGAGCCGCTCTCCCGACTCCAAGCCAAAGACGGCGTGTACTTCGTCACTGGCAATCACGAGTACTACTCGGGCGCAGACGCGTGGATCGCCTATCTTTCAGGGCTCAAAATACGTGTACTGCGCAACGAGCGTCTTTCGATTCGCGATGGCGCGTTCGATCTCGCTGGAGTCGACGACACGAGCGCGCGCGGCTTTGGTGGTGACCACGGACAGGATGTTCCGCGAGCACTAGCCGGTCGCGACACCTCACGTGCAGTGGTGCTCTTGGCGCACCAACCAAAAGCCATCGTCGACGCGGCTCGTCTTGGAGTCGACCTGCAACTGTCTGGTCACACACACGGCGGACAAATTTGGCCGTGGGGCTACGCGGTCAAACTGGACCAGCCGCATGTCGCTGGGCTCGCGACGCACGAGCAAACGAGCACTCAAATCTACACCAGCCGCGGCACTGGATATTGGGGGCCGCCCATGCGTGTGGGCGCACCCGCGGAGGTCACCCGGATCGAGCTGTATTCCAAAGCGTGATACCGCCTTCGATATGTGCTTATTTTAGCGTCGGCGCGAGAGTGAGGCTCAACTTCTTTTTCTCGGTGCCGCGCCGCACTTCGAGCGTCACCGTGGCGCCTTCGGGCTTGTCGAGCGCAGCATGCATGGCCTCGACATCGCCGCTGGCTGGCTTGCCGTCGACCGACAAGAGACGATCGCCCATCACGATGCCTGCGTGATCCGCAGGGCCGCCTGGCTCGACCGCCTCCACGACCCAAGGCAGCCCCTTAGCTAAGGAGTCCTCCTTGCGTGTCATGTGCATTCCCGTCATCGGCTCTGGCTTGAGCGGGCGAACGCACGTGCCCTCCAGCCAGAGTGTGCGATGCGCGTGATCGAACGTCACCGAGGCGCAACGCGCGAAGAGTGGATTGCCCACGAGGCCAGCCACGATGCCCATCCCTGGCGGGTTGCTGATGTTCGCGACACTGTCGTTGAATTGAATCGGCCCGAGAGTGGCCGTTTTTACGCGCAAGACCGTCTCTTCGGTGGGGGCCGTCCCTGCTCCACTATGCACAGTGACCGCGAGCGTCTTGTGGCCTTCAGCGAGTTTGTTCTCGTCCGTCCAACTCTTGAAAAACGCCCAGCCTGAGTTGCTGCCCGTGTCGAGTTCGACACTCGCCGGGTGCCCTTCGATCGTGGCTTTCGCGATGAGCTTGCCCTCCAAGTCCTCGAGCGGGAGCGGAGTCATGGCCAAGCCATTGAGGAGTGAATCGGCGGCGCGGGCGAGCTCGATCTTCGTGTGCTCGTAGTCCACCCGAATGGCTGCTCCCACGAAGAGCGAATAACCCAAGATGATCTCTGGCCGTGTGGCGCCGAACGCCGCGAGCGCAGGAATCGGCACACTCGCGACGGGCAGGTGCAAAAAAACGATCCCGCCCACTTCCACGCGCGGAAGCTCTCCGAGGCCGAATTTCAAGACTTGCGAGCTACCTGTACCCGTGACTTCGATCGCAGGATGAAACGTCTTCGCGGCGGGCATCTCTCCGTCGACGACACTGATCCCCGCGCCCGAATCAAGCATCGCCCAGACCTTGCGCCCATCGAGTGACACTTCGATCAGCAACT
>JAYVXK010000445.1:0-6370 GCA_043785265.1 Myxococcales bacterium
TCCACGACCTTGATCGGAGTGACGCCGATGTCCTCTGGAGTCTTCACGTAGCCGCGCCCGCGGATCACATTCTCGTGACCCGCGATCTCGAGCACGCGACCGCCGACCTCCTGGTTGGATGCACGCACCGCCCGCACGACCTCGTCCATCGTGATCCCAAAACCAAGCAGCTTGTTCGGATCGACATTGACTTGGTATTGCTTCACGAAGCCGCCGACGCTCGCCACCTCGGCGACGCCTTGCACGCTCTGGAGCGCGTACCGGATGTTCCAGTCCTGGATCGAGCGCAACTCCTGGAGGTCGTGCTGTCCGGTCTTGTCGACGATGGCGTACTCGAACACCCAGCCAACACCCGTCGCGTCGGAGCCCATGGTTGGGTTCACCCCTTGCGGGAGCTTCGACCGAACGGAACTCATGTATTCGAGGACGCGGCTCCGCGCCCAGTAGATGTCTGTGCCGTCTTCGAAGATGACGCTCACGAACGACATGCCAAACATGGACGTGCCGCGCACGTACTGCACCTTCGGCGCTGAAATGAGCGCGGCCGAGATCGGATAGGTGATCTGATCCTCCACCAGATCCGGGCTCTGCCCCATCCACTCGGTGAAGACGATCACCTGCACGTCAGACAGATCAGGGATGGCATCGAGCGGCTCACGCTGGAGCGAAACCCATCCCCACGCAGTGAGCGCTGCGATCACGAGGATCGTGAGAAACGGCTTTCGAGCGCTCATCCCAATGATGCGCGCGATGATCCCGTGGTCGGCAGTCGCTGACGGATCCATCAGCGACTTCCCTTGGGTGCAGCCTCGAGGTCCCCGTCCACCTCGGGACTCTTGTCCCAGTACTTTGCCGCGGTGCTGATGCGAGCTTCTGCCGCGATGAGAAACACCCCGGAAGTCGCGACCACATCACCGGCCGCGAGTCCTGACAGCACTTCGACCATGCCATCGGCCTCCGTTCCGAGTTTCACTTCTTTCGGAAGGAAGCGGCCTTCGCCCAGGTCGACGAACACGAGGCGGCGCGGTCCGGTGTAGACGACCGCAGCCGCGGGGACCTGCGTTCGGCGCCCGAGGTCGGTGGTGAGTTCGACATTGGCGTACATTCCAGGGTGGAGTTCGAGGTCCTTGTTGGCGAGCTCGATGCGCACGCGTCCGGTCCGCGTCTTGGTGTCGAGATATGGATAAACATACGCAACGCGGGCGTCGTACTTCTGGTCAGGGAGATAATCGAGCGTGACGACTGCAGTTTGACCAACCCGCACGTTGGCAAAGTCGCCCTCGTAGACATCGGCCTCGACCCAGACTTTGTTGAGCGCCGCGATTCGATACAAGCGCATGCCGGGATCGATCAACGCGCCTTCGACCACGTTCTTCTCGATGACGAAACCGCTGGCAGGTGCAGCGATCGGAACGCTCTCGTGTGGCGCACCACTCTTCGCGACCGCATCGATCTCCGAGTCCGCTAGACCTAGGAGGTGAAGCCGCTGTCGTGCCGCTCTTGCAAGACCATCAATTCGGCTCGGTCCCGCGTCCGAGGAGTCGGAAGTTCCCAATGACGTAGATGCGGGCGCGCCTCGTGTCGCGAGCAGAAAATCTTGCTCTGCGTTGTAGAGCTCCGGGCTGTACATCAAAAAGAGAGTCTGCCCTTTGGTCACGCGTTCGCCGGTCTTGTTCACGAAAAGCTTCGTGATCCATCCACGCACTTTGAGGTTCACGTCTGCGAGGGCCGCCTCGTCGTACGCAACGACGCCGACGGCGCGGAACGTCTGCTTCATCGGTCCTTCGATGACCTGCCCTGTGCGCACTCCGATGAGCTGGCGGCGCACAGCGTCGATCATGACGACGCCCTGCTCTTGCTGCTCCTTGGTGACCGCAATGGTGTCCATCCCGCAGATGGGGCACTTGCCAGGCGAGTGCTGGTTGACGGACGGATGCATCGAACACGTGTAGTGGTCGATCTCCCCAGGCGTGGAGGAGATCGGCCCAGTCGCAGACGGCATCGCCGCACCGCTCCCGCGCAGGGCAGAGAGACCCTTGGCGCCGACCGTGATCGTGAAGTCCTGCGTCGCGTCGCCCGCTGGGGAGTGCACACTCACTTTGAGTGTCCAGCTTCCCGCCATGGGAAGATCGAACGTCGCGCGGTAGCGCCCATCTTTGTCGTGCGAGACTTTCGCGCTGGACTTCATCTCGGACATCGCGCCCATCGCAGCCATGTCGGTAAACACTTCGACTGTCGCGTCGTCAATCGACTTGCCGCTCGCATCCGATATTCGCAAGACGAGTGAGTTGCCGGACGTGCCGGGCGGATCGGGATCGAGCGCGGCCTTCAGCGTGAACGGTCCCGCAATCGCCGTGAGCTCCGTCCCTGAGTCCGCCATCGGTTGGCCACCAAACCAACGAGCAAGCGGTTGGCGATAAACGATGGCAGTCACGATCAAGGCGCAAACAAGGCCGATCGAGGTGATTCTTCGCCACGGAGGCGTTTGATTTCGAGTCGTCATCGCGAGGCCTCCTGGTCAGTGACTCCAGGCATGCGACCTGTCGCGTAGTCCAACTCTGCCGATCGTCTGTGGATGTCTGCTCGCGCTCGCTCACCGTCGAGCAACACGTTTCGGAGATTGCGTTCAGCGGCGATGACCGTCGCAAAGTCGTTGCGGGAAGTAACAAACCCCGAGCGCGCCGCGTCGATCTGCGCGCGTGCGATGGGGAGCAGCCTCTCGTCGAGCAGCTTCTCGAGGTGACGCGCTTCGTCCAGTCGTTTGCCCGCGATGGTGATCGCGGTGCGTGCCTTGTCACCAAGCGCTGTTGCCTGGGCTTCATGTCCTCTGCGCGCGGCCTCTGCTTCGTCGATCGCTCCCGCGCGGTGACCCAGCTCGATAGGAAGCGTCAATCCAACTCCGACCATCCACCGATGCTCTGGCATGTCCCACATCGAGTTGTAGGTCGTCGACAAAGTGAGGTCAGGCACCCAATCGCGTCGCGCGCGGTCCGCTCGAACTTGCTCGGCGAGCGCACGAGAACGAGCCGCACGAATGTCTGGGCGATCATCGACCGCGAGCGCTGTGACTGGGCCGCTCACGGACAACGGAAGCGTCGCGGGAGGGGGAGGAAGCGCGCTCGCAGGATCTCGATGCAGCAGTTCGTTCATCTGCGCGACGACGACGTCTCGATCCGATCCGAGCATGATGGCGTCGTGGTCCAAGTGCGCAAGCTCCGCTTCTGCGGCGATCGGATCTTGAATCGACCCGCGTGCGGCCTCGAGTTGCGCGAGTGCGTCCGCTTTCAAGTCGCGCACCAGGGTCGCCTGTTGGGTGTTGACCTCGAGAGATCGCGTCACGAAAAAGTAATCGTCGTACAAGAGCGCGGCAGCGAGCGCGAGCTCACGACGCGCTTCTTCGAAGTCCGCTTTCGCTGCCTCCGCGTCATGCTTGGCCGCCTCGTCTTCGAGCACCAGCTTGCCTGGCCACGGCAATCGCTGGCTGATCATGGCTTGAAAACCAAGTCGCGCTCCCGAAGAGGCGACAGAGAGCGGCGCCAACTGAAACTCCACCATCGGATCTTCCAACGCACCCAAACTTCGCGCTCGGCCCAGCGCTCCCTTCCACGCCTGACGTGCCGCTTCGAGAGATGGATTGCGATCCAACACCGTGCGAACGAACGCGGCCCGCTGAAGCTCGCTCCCCAAGGAGGCGTCATCAGGTGCGGGTGAAGGTGGCGCAGCGCGCTCTGCGTCGTCGCGCATCTGCGCGAGCGAGAGAGTATGAGTCGTTGCACATCCAGTAAGCAGGATGGTCGCGACCAACCATGTCGCGACTCGGATGGACGGATCCATGAGTTCCTTCTTTCGGCATGCGCGATTCGCAGGCATGCCACTCGAGCCAATACACGTCGACAGTTTCGAAAACGCCTGTCGGCGAAAATCAGCAGACGAGGCTGGGCCTCGTCGCTCGGCTCAGGTCAGAAACACCATGATGCGTGTATGAAGTCTGGTGGAAGGTTGCGATGGAGGTCGCCAGCGGACATGAGCGGATCGCAGAATGGTCGCAGTGCGCTCACGGTCCGACAAAACTGCGGGCGCGACCACCGCAGTCAGTGGCGCATCGGCGATGGAATCGACTCGCGCGAGCGCCCCTTGCTGCACGGGTGGCATCTTGATGACCTTGCAGCAGTCGGTGTGCGTCCGTTCAATGTCATCGGAGGCTGTCTGGTTGGACGCATTCGCACTGCACGGGTTGGCCGCCAAAACGCCCATCGCTTTGCAGTAGAAGTACTGTCTGCCCGCTTGTGCGAGGCTGAGCACCAACGCAAGCATGGTCACGATCGCTACGACAACACTCGCTACGCGCCGCACTCGTTTCGCCGCTCTTGTTTGCCAGTCACGCGCCATGTGAGGCGAGCTTACCACGGAGCGCGCCCTGCCGCCTGTCTACCGGTTAGAGGTCGCAGCATCCAGTATGAAATTGGGGCGGTCGTGTTCACTGACTCGAAAGCGAAGACCCTAATGTGATCGAAACGACGAGCGTGCGCGCGTCAAAGGACGAAGCGATACCCTGCGGACAGGCTCAGCGCCCCCGTGTGCGTGGGTCCAGTAGCGTCGTGGTCGTAGGGTCCCCACTGTCCAAGCAACTCGACGATTAGTCCACCAGGTCCGAGGTTGATCTCCACCCCGAGAGGAACGCCAAAACCGATTGCTGTTGACTGTTCGGTGGTCTCGGGGATGCCAATCGCTCCTACCGATCCGCTGACCGTACTTTTCATCAGGTAGATGCGCGGACCTGCACCGATGTATGGCGTCACAGCCTTGAAGTTCGTCATGCGATACATGAGCACGGGCATGAAGGTCAGGTACTGCTGCGTGATGTGCCAGTTGTAGGTGCCACCATCGATGCGAGGATCTCCCGCTTGTGTGCCGTTGCTCGTTGGTTGTGAGTAGTCAACATGAAGTGCCAGACCGATGCCGCGTTTCAGCCAAGGGAACACGACTCCCACTTCGGCTCCGAACTGCGCCCAGGGCGAGAGGCCACCGAAGGGCAATATGGCCCCAGCCTTCGCCCCGAGCATGACGCCGAATCCCGTGCGAGCGTGGGAGTCTGCGGTAGGTGGCGCTTCTGCGGCTGGGGGCGTGCTCGCGGGCTCCGCAGCGGCGGCTGCGCTCGACAAGAAAAGAACCGCCACTGATCCTAATACCAAGAAGTTGCGTCGCATGGTCCTTGCTCCTTTTTTTTGACGCCGCAGACGCCGTCACCAGATGATGACTTCGGTTGTTGCACTACCGTTTCCACCACCCGTATCGCCGCCGATGAGGAAGATGAACGCGCTCTGGACTGTGCTGCCCATCAGGTAGCGCGGTTGGTTGAGACTGATGCCCTCTGAGTTCCATGAGTTGAGCGCCAGATTCGGCGCCGGATTCACGATACTGGCCGAGGTCGCGCCGCTCGAGGGAGCCGCGCCTGCACCACCGAAAGTGAAGAGCTGCCCGTTGGCGGCGCAGATGCCGTAACCAGCCACGATGCTCGAGAAGCTCTTGGTGACGGCGGAGATCGTGCCGAGGTCACCACCTGCCGCGATCTTGCCGACCTCGACCTTGGTCACACCAGCGTTGCTCGCGTCGATGCCGCCGCCAAAGTACACGTAGGTGTCGGTGGCCGCGATGAGCGTGCTCGTGATGTTGTTGGCTGCCCAGCTACCTAGCTGCCAACGCCCTGAAGTCGTGACGGGATTGGCGCCCGCCTTCCACGCGTTGCCCACTGTCTGGTGGTTGTTCGACGCAAGTGTGATCGGGAGGTACTCGTATGTGGTGGTCACCGCATTGGACGCGTTGAGTCCGAGTCCCGCGTAGAGGTAGTAGATGCCTGGTGTCGCCGGATCAGCGCCGATCGCGCCGCCAGCACCTTTGCGAGCCACGCTCATGTTCGGAAGTGCCGCCCACTTGCCCATGCTGCCGAGGGGCAGGGGGACCTCTGCGCTATTGGCGACGCCTGTCGCGTCGTCCGTGTACGCCGCCGCGCTGGGGGTGGCGATGAGTTGCTCGCCGCCCGATGCTCCGTTGACCAGAGGCGTGCGATAAACACGGTACCCAGTCACGTTCGGAAGAGGAACTCCGAGCGAATCGACTGGGGGTGCCCATATCAACTTCACCTGGAGCTTCTTGCCTGGAATGTTCGGAAGCTTGAGGATGAACTCGTCGCTCGCGAGCGACTCGCCGCTCGGGTTGTCGAGGTCACTATTGGAGAACACGGCCGACACTTTGTAAAACCAGTAGCCAGCGTCGAGACCAGTGGATGCGAGCAGGATGTCATCGACATCGAGCCCGGGCACCTCGCGGGGGTTGAGCGTGATGGCACGTCGCGCTGTGGCCAGGTTGTTCG
>JAYVXK010000446.1:0-6369 GCA_043785265.1 Myxococcales bacterium
CAGCCGCGTGAACCCGCAGAGTGGGTACTTTCTTCTGGGGAGCTGTACTAAGTGTCAGCTCTGGAGCGTTTTCGGCATGCAGCACGAAGGGGTCGTGCGCAGTGGGTGAGATAGCATTGTGCAGCCCCAGCCAACCGTGCGTGACCGGCAAGTGCGTTCCGGCGAAGGTGGTGGGTGTGCCCGGGCTGCAGACGAAGGTCTTCGGATTTTGCCAGTAGACAGACGGCGACTTCCGGTGGCTGCGGAGCATGCAACCTAGTTGAGGCGTTTGCGCGGGCTGTGGCGTTTCCGTTTTTAGGAGCACGCACGAACGCCACTGGACAGCCTAGGTTTCAGGCACTTCCGCGATTTCGGGTGCGTGGCCCGAAAGCTGCGATGCAGCTGTATCGGGCGAACCGCCACTGACTTCCGAACGCGACATCGCGCGCGGCGAGCAGAACCAACGCCGCCAGGAGTCTGTGATGCTTAGAAGGTCATTTGCTGTCAGTCGCGCCATCCACGTTGCTGTTCTCGCTCCCTTAGCTGCCTTGGCGCTGCTCGCTCCAAAAGCCGCCCACGCGACGGATGTCAGCATCAAGCTGGAACCCGGCGTGGCGATTCCACTCACCTCTCCGCAGTCGGACATCTACGGCATCGGCGGCGCGCAGTCGCTCAAGGTTCTCTTCGGGTTGACTCGCTGGCTCGACATCGGTCCGGCTGGGTCCTTCCTATTGCTGCCCAACAACACCGCGGGCTCCGACTCTGGAATTGCCTGGGGTGTCGGCGGAGGTCTTCGCCTCAAGCGACCTCACGATGCTGTGAGCGCGTTTGGCATCTCGCCTTGGATCGACGGCGACCTTCTGTACGTGCGCACGGGTCCTCTCGATCGCGCCGGCGTCGACATCGGAGCGGGTTTTTCGATTCCGATCGGAGAGCAACGCACCTTCTGGCTGGGCCCGTTTGCTCGCTACATGCAAACCGTTCAGCCCAATCGCGGCGACCTATTCGACAACCGCGACGCACGCGTGTTGATCCTCGGCCTCAGCTTCGAAGTCGGCACTGGCATCGAACGCAAACCGGTACCACCGGAAGTTCGCATCGTCACAAAGGACCGTTTGGTCGTCCAAGAGCACACGACAGAAGTCACCAAACAAGTGGAAGTTCCGGTTTGCGCCGATCGCGACAAAGACGGACTTCCCGACAACGTCGATCGCTGCCCGGATGTAGCTGGGCCAATCGATACCTGGGGTTGCCCCAAGTACGAGAAGGTCGTCGTCGGAAAAGACAAACTCGAACTCAAAGAGAAGATCCAGTTTGCCTGGGACAAGGCCAAGCTCGAGGCCGTCTCCGTTCCCATCCTCACGGAGGTCGTTCACGCGCTGACCGACAACAAGAACTTCCACGTCTCGATCGAAGGTCACACTTCTTCAGAGGGCAAGGAAGAGCATAACCAGGCTCTGTCCGAGCAGCGCGCACAAGCCGTGCTCGACTTTTTGGTGGCGCACGGTGTCACCAAGGACCGGCTCGCTTCGAAGGGCTTTAGTTCTTCAGTTCCGATCGACACCAACAAGACTTCGGCTGGGCGCGAGAACAATCGCCGCGTCGAGTTCGTGCTGAGTCTTACCCTTTCGAATCCCGGGAGTCCGCAATGAGTCACTTGAAAACAGGCTTCGTCTTCCTCTTGTGCCTCGGCGCGTGCGGCAACCAAATCGTCGAGTTTGGCGTCGATGCCAGTCTTGACTCGGGGAAGGACACCGGTGGCAAAGACGCCAGCAATGACGTCATCGCCCAGGATACGAGCGTCGACGCAAGCGATGCCGCTCTCGACTCGAGCTTCGACGGAAGCATGGACGCGACTTTCGACGGCGAAGCATCGGGGCCGCCGGTTGTCATCTCCACCGTTCCCTTGAACGCCGCCATGGGTGTGTCGATCAACGAGAAGCCCAGCGCCACATTCAACCAGGCGATGGACCCTCTGACGGTCATCCCACTCAACTTCACTCTGATGCAGGGCCTCAACCCAGTCCCAGCCACTGTGAGTCTCGACAACCCGTCCAACACAGTGACGTTCGTTCCAGCGACTCCGCTTGGAATCAGCCTGATGTACACGGCGACGATCACGACTGGGACGAAGTCTTTTGGCGGCATTCCCATGGCAGCGCCGTTCACTTGGAGCTTTACGACAGGCGCCTGTAGTCAGGCTGGTGTCGTGCTCGGGTCCGCTGCGAACTTCGTGGTTCTGGCGGGTTCCACTGTGACCAGTGTCGGTCCGACTTCGATCACAGGAGACTTGGGAGTGAGCCCAGGCACTGCGGTGACTGGGTTCCCCCCGGGAGTGATCATCGGAGCACAACATGCCGGTGACCCGACCGCCGCTACCGGCATCCTCGACCTTACCACTGCCTATAACGATGCCGCCGGCCGAACTCTGTGCGCAGTCACAGTGGCTGGTAACCTCGGTGGGCAGACACTCGCCCCAGGCCTCTACAAGTCCACCTCGTCGCTTGCGATCTCGTCAGGCGACCTGACACTCGATGCCCAGGGTGATGCAGACGCTGTCTTCATCTTCCAAATGGCTTCGACCTTGACCACGACTGCTGGTCGCAAGGTCATCCTGACCAACGCCGCGAAGTCCGCCAATGTCTACTGGCAGGTTGGTACGTCTGCGACTCTCGGGACGACTACCGACTTCAAGGGAACGATCATGGCAGACCAAGCCATCACGCTGAACACTGGTGCCACGCTGAACGGCAGGGCATTGGCTCGAATCGGTGCGGTCGCGATGGACAGCAATACAGTCGTCAAGCCCGCGCCCTGAGCGGTACACTGTGATCGATGTCTAGCGCGTCGATGCCAAAACATCCGGGCGTCCGGTCCAATGTACGGGCGAGCTTGATCTTGGCGCGACTCGACTGGATAAAAAAGAATCACGGCGACGCTGCGATCGCAACGGTGCTCGAAGGCATGTCGCGATCGCACGCTGATGTGGTGCGCGGAGTGGTCACGCCCAGTTTGTGGGTTCCGTTCGACGTCTTCATCGCGTTCTCCGAAGCGATCGATGCGGTGCTTGGTCGCGGGGACCTCGGTCTCATTCGACCGCTCGCCCGGCACTCGGCAAAAGTGAACCTTCCCACGCTCTATCGGATTTTCTACAAGGTCGGCAGTCTCGAATACATCTTGAGCAAGGCCGCTGCAGTCTGGACCAGTCACTATGATTCAGGTTCGGCGCGGGCCGAAAACATCCGTAACGGTCATCGCTTTCACATCGAGCGCTTCGCGACGCCTCACAAGATTCACTGCCTCACTCTCTGTGGCTGGGCAGAGGAAACTGGCGTCCTCGTCGGTGTGGCTATCCAGCCAGTGGTTCACAGCAGCTGTCGCCTGAACGGCGCGGAGACTTGCGCCTTCGACATTCTCTACGCGTGATCATCTGCACGCACTGGCCTGATTGGAGAGGTCGCGAACGCGCTCCCCCAGTGTGACCACAATCTCGTGTTCGTGGTTTGCGAGCTCAGCGTCGCCGCGTGCTGTCGCTGCGCGCCTCGAGTCCTCGCGGTCTGCTGCGCTCCGTCGTGCGGCAGACATCTGACTGGCGATGTCCCCAAGACATTGCGACATCGGCGTCCCTACGCCTCGCTTGGATGTTGGCTGGGCGTCGATGCGTTGGTGAACGTCAGCGATCGCGCGGTCCATCGTCGACAGCTCGGCGCTGACGACAGGAGGAGGAGCTCCAGGTTGATCTTCGGGTGCCTCTTGCGGCACGTAGGGAGGCTCGTGAACTAAAGGAGCGGCATTCCCACAAGCCACCGCCACAGACACAAAGAGGACGCGAACGTTCACACGACATGTCTACACGTTCTCAGCACGCTGCGCGATTGGACGCGCAACCGAGGACGATCACGTCGGCTGACTTGGTGTGTTTGGACACGCCACTTGACGATGCCGGCGCGGAGCCGTGTACTCGCAGGCATGGAGGCGAGACTCGTGCTGCACTCTCGCTTCGTGCTCGCGTTCGCCGTCGCTTGCGAGACCGCTCCTTCGTTCAACGGAAATGATCTCGACGCGAGCGCCACATCCGATGGGACGGTGAGCGTGCCCTCTCCTGCTGGCGGACAGACCGGCACCTGTCGCGCCACCGTGACGTTGTCGTGGTCCAAAGTGAAGAACGCGACCTACGAAGTGGAGTGGGGGCTGGCGGAACCAAACTCGAAGTTGATGGTGATCGCGGTAGGCGAGACCACGATGGCGCTCGTCGACTTGGGCCCAGGCAAGTACGCGTGGCGAGTCCGCGCGAAGTTGGGCGACGCCACCTCCGAGTGGTCGACACGCGCGCTCTTTGGGATCGCGCCAGGCGCGCCCGGATCGTTCGACGCGAATCCGCCTGATTTTGGCGCCAATCAGAACATTGCGAGTCAGTCGACTTCGAGCGGAGTCATGCTCTTGGGACCCAACACGGGCGCGGGCGTCGATGGTCCATTCATCGCCAACACGAACACCACGCTCCCTGGCGGCCCGCACGACTACACCTCGGTGTCGATCGCGAAGGGTGTGACAGTCAATGTCACGGGGGCTCCCCTCGCACTCTCGGTGACCGGCGCGATCGACATCCAAGGGACACTCGACGCGAGCGGCAAGAACGGCAGCGCAACAGGCGGAGTTGCAGTCGCCGGCGGCAGCAACGGCGGCGACGGCGTGCTGCTCGGAAGCATCGCTCCTGGCAACGACGGTTTTGGACCTGGAAAAGGTGGCAAGGGCACGACGCTCCGAGGTGGCAGCGGAGCGGGGCACGCGTTCGTAGGTGGCGCTTCTGCTTCTTCGATCTATGGCGCAGGCATCGGAGGCGGCACGACCTACGGAAGCGCAGACCTCGCGCAGCTTCTCGGAGGATCCGGTGGCGGTGGTGGATCCGGTGGCGGAGGTTGCGTCTCTGGCGGAGGCGGAGCGGGTGGTGGTGTGTTGAAAATCACTGCCGGCAAGTCCATCACGATCGGCGCAAACGGACTCGTGCGTGTGGACGGTGGTGACGGTGGAAGCGACAGCGCTGGAGGTTGCGGCGGAGGCGGAGGTGGCTCAGGTGGCTTGATTTGGCTGGTTTCGCGCACGATCACACTCGATGGGAAGGTGAGCGCACAAGGCGGCCTGGCGGGCGCGAGCACAATCACCGCGGGTGGTGCGGGCAGCGGCGGGCGCGTGCGCATGGATGGCATCGTCACGGGCAACGGCACGTCCACGCCGTCAGTCGGTTACACGACGGACTTCGCTTATGCGCCAAGCGGCACGACGACGTCGCCTGTGATCGCTCCCAAAGGTTGGTGTGGATGGGGAGCGGTCGACTTCGACGTCGTCACTCTTCCCAGCACGACGATCCTCGTCGACGTGCTCGACGCCAACGACAAAGTCTTGATCGCCAATGTCGCGCGCTCGACCAGCTTGGCCTGGTTGACTGCGCCGGCGATCAAACTTCGCGCGAGTCTACTGACGAGCGACACATCCATCACTCCGATCCTCAAGCATTGGTCCGTCGCGTACACCAGCCAGTGATGGGAACGGGAACCGGGACCGGGGACGGGACGGCAACGGGGACGGGCGCGGGGACGGGGACGGCGCACCGGGACAGGGACGGGAGATCGTGACATATCGCGATGTGCTCGCGGTTCATCGCGATGAACTCCTGCGAAATAGCCGCGATCACGCGCGAAGGCAGGCGGCACGCGGAGTGCTATTATCTGCTGTCGTGCGCCTATCCCTTCTCGCCCCGCTGTCCGCGCTGACGTTCGCCATCGCTTGCTCGAGTACGCAGGCTCCAACGCCTACGGCTTCTGCAGGGGTTGAAAGCGAGGCGTTTGCGCGTGTGGCCTCGAACAACCACGTGCCGCGTGACTTGATGGTGGCGATCGCTCAGTTCGAGGGCGGACTGACGATGCCCGCCAAGCGTGAGGTGGATCCTGATGCCCAGGTACCTGTGGCTGGTCCGCTCGAGATTCGTCATGGCAAGACCGATACGCTCGCTCGCGGCGCGGCGCTCATGGGCAAGAGCGAGCTCGAAATTCGGCGTGACACGGACCTCGGTCTGGCTGCGGCGGGCCGCGTGCTCGCGGAGATCGCAGCGAACACTCACGCCACCGAGTCTGACCTCGCGAGCTGGGAATCTGCGCTCGAAGAGTTGAGCGGGTTTTCGGACGACAAACACCGAGTGAAGTACGCGCACGACGTGTTTGCGCTTCTCGCGCGCGGCGGCACATTCGCTGGCCGCGATGGCGAGATGATTTCGATCGCACCCCACGATCTTCCGCCCAGTCTCACGCTCACGATCGACACGTCGGTGCACATCGAGAGCGGCGCGGAGTATCCCGGCGCCGAGTGGTTTCAAACGAGCTGCGTCAACAAGTG
>JAYVXK010000447.1:0-1874 GCA_043785265.1 Myxococcales bacterium
GAACGCCCAACTTCTGCTCGACTTCGTGTGGTCCATACACTTTGTCCCGCATCGAGTCCCACATGACCACTTGGGCGTCGTCGTCGTGCACCAACTGCAGCATGTCTTTGTCCATGCTGACGATCACCACCCGCAGGTTGTCGAGGGTCGCGCGCGCCACCACAGACGCGATGAGGTCGTCGGCTTCGAGCCCGGCCTCCTCGTAGACAGGGATGTTGTACGCGCGCACGATCTCTTCGCAGCGCTTCATTTGTTGGTGAAGATCGGGCGGCGCAGGCGGTCGCGTCGCTTTGTAGCGCGGATCGATTTCGCGCCGAAAACCAGGCGCGCGCGAGTCCATGGCCACGGCGAGCAGGGAGGGACGTCTCTCGTTGACGACCTTTTGCAACATGTTCACCGTTCCGATCACCGCGTGCGTCACCTCGCCTTTGGTGTTCGAGAGCGGCGGCAGCGCGTGATAAGCGCGAAACACGTAGCCCGACAGATCGATCAAATAGAGGACGTTCTCGGCGCCCGGCGGCGGAAGCTCAGCTCGTGTGGGATCTAGCGCCATGGCCAGCTGCTTATGACAGGGGCGTGCGGGCCTGGTCTAGTCCTCGATTCGTCCACAATCGATGACGCGAGGAAGTTGAGTGTGAGATTGAGAACAAAGCGGCCGGTCCTACGTCTTAGATGTCGTGGGACTACGTGACCGACTCTTCACAACGGGCGACAAATCGACTGAATTTGCCCGCTCTCTCGACGCCAGGGCGACGGTCAGCCGCAGTGGATCGGCCCTTGCTGTAGCTGGACGCCCGAGGGTACTCCGCGCTACGGTAGGCTGTAGCGGAGTCTGCGCTCCCGTGTCCCCATGAACCCCAACGAAATCCCCCCCTCGAAAGACCTCGTCGCTGGCAAGTACGAGTTGATCCAGCTGATTGGGCGCGGCGGCATGGGGTCGGTATGGGAAGGTCGCCACATCGAGCTCGGCACGCGGGTCGCGATCAAGTTCATCGAGACCGAATACGCCAAAAACGAAGAGGCGCTCAAACGCTTCAAAAATGAGGCTTTGGCGGCCACGCGCATCGACAGCAAGCACGCCATCAAGATCCACGACATCGGCACCACGCCTGAGGGCAAGCCGTACATCGTCATGGAGTTTCTCAGCGGTGAGCCGCTCGACAAGCGCATCGAACGCTTTGGTCGCCTCACTCCGCAAGACACCGCTCGCATCGTGCAGCAAGTTTGCCGCGCACTTCAGCGCGCACACGACAACGGGATCGTCCACCGCGACCTGAAACCCGAAAACATCTTCATCGTGCGTGAGGACGACGACGAAATCGCCAAAGTGCTTGATTTTGGCATCGCCAAGATGAAAGACCCAAGCGACAACGCCATCAGCGCGAGCACCAAAACAGGCGCGGTGTTGGGCACGCCCTATTACATGTCGCCCGAGCAAGCGCGCGGTCTGCGCACGATCGATCATCGTACGGACCTTTGGTCGATGGGTGTCATCGTCTTCAAGTGCATCACGGGCAAGCTGCCTTTCGATGGTGAGTCTCTCGGTGATCTGCTCGTAAAAATCTGCACGGCCCCGGTGCCCGTTCCGTCGCAGACCTTGCAGGGCCTGCCAGCGGCGTTCGACTCGTGGTTTGCGCGTGCCCTCGATCGCGATCCGAATCAGCGTTACGCCACCGCGACCGAGTTGGCTGATGCGCTCGCGTACGCCTGTGGTGTGAGCGTGCGACGTGGTCCGATGAGTTCGCTGCCAACGCCTGGCGCCTACGGCGTGCCGATGACGACCAATCCGATGTCGCAAGTGCCGTCGGGTGTGGGCCAGCAGCAGGCGCAACAGGGACAATATCCGCATCATGCAACTTCGCAGTCTGCGCACT
>JAYVXK010000448.1:0-6364 GCA_043785265.1 Myxococcales bacterium
GCTAAAGAGCTTCGATCTTCGGAGCGTGACCACGCGTGAGCAGCACGATCGCACGATCAGGCGTTGCGTTCCAGCGCGGAGGCACGCCATGTGTCGATGCGGGTGCGTCGAGACTCTTGCTGCTCTCTTCGTCGAAGTCGCTTGCGACGATTTGAACGTGCATCTGGCCTATTTCGGGGGTGCGGCGACGAAGTTGTTGGTCGTCTCCGATGATCGCTTCCGCGTCGTTTTTTCCGCTGAGCACGCGCACGCCCATGGTGGTGGAAGCATGCAAGGCCACAATCGAGTCCCCATCCGAGACGAGCATGTTGCACGCCGCGCGACCCGCGCCGACCTCTGCGCCAATCGCGTCGACCTGCGCAAGCGCGGAGCGAAGCGCTTCTGCCGCTGCTTCTGGGGGCACGACTGCATCACTGAGGTGACCGCCGTCATGCAAAAACGACAAGAACATGTGGAACACGACTTCAGCGTCCGTGTCGCCGCGAATGCCGCTTCGCAAAAACTCGGGGACGCTCGCGACAAGCCGTTCGCGTGTGGAGTCGAACGCCGGGACCGCACCCGTGAGCGCGAAGAGCCACTGACGATAGCGAAACGGGTGTGTGTTCTCCGTGCGCACATTGCCTGTCGTGGCGCGTCGAACATGACCAATGAGCACGTCGGTGCGCGCGTCTTGCACGAGCTTGGCGACGTCGAGATCACCCGCCTCGAGCGCAGGTCGCCGACGCATCAACACCTCACCGGCTTGATAGAAACCAACGCCCCAGCCTGACGCCCCACCACGAACGCGCAGCGCGTCTGCTTCGTAGGCGAGCGCCCGTCCTGCGAGATCTGCGCGATTGCCGATGAGTCCGAACAAGCGTGCCATCGAATTACTCCGCTTCTGGTGTTGACCACGCCGCGCCGCGGACGTGCCGTCCTATCTACGTACGATCGAGACTTCTGCGCCAATTTCGCGCCGAGATAAGTGGGACACCTCCCACCAACAGTCGCGTGCAACGAAGTGAAGCAGAGTTCGTACCAATTGATCGTGTGCACTCGCGCACGATCCTTCAAGCCTCATCGATGCTTTGGACGGTGACGAGCGATGACATCTTCAGTGCGACGGACAGCGCGCGCCCCGATGACGTCCACGACATAGCGAACCACCAAAGGCGAAGCAGCGGCGACTGCGAGTGCAACCGCCCAGAGTGGGAAACCCATACCTATGTTCTGCCACAACACGCGCCTTGGCGTCACTGGTCTCGAGCGCGCGGCGTGACTACTTGCCAGGAGGTGGCACAATGAAAGGCACCACGTGCTCTTTGGCTTCGAACGTCGTGCGGTACGCGGCGGCGGCATGTTGCGTCGGAAAAGGTCCTACGCGCACGCGATACCAAGTCCCGCGACCGGGCACTTTGGCCTCGAGCACATAGGCTTTGTGTCCACGCAATCGGAGCTGGTCAGCAAACGCATCGGCCTCTGGCTCGGTGCGAAACGAACTCACTTGGAGTTGGTAGCCGCCATCGTGTCCTGCGCCAGTCGCAGGAGTCGCTGATGTCGCGTTCTGGGTCGAGTCACTCGCGGCTCTGGTGAGCGTGTCGCGCGGATGCGTCACGACAGGCGTCGCTGACAACACATTTTGCGCGGGCAACGCAACCACAGGAAGCTTGTCGGTGGGAGGCGGGGGCTCTGTCGCCAGAGGAGCATCCGCCACGATCGTCACTTGGCCACCACGCACCGCTGCGAGCGCGGTCGTCGGATTGTCGCCATCACTGAGCAGACCCGGGAAGGTCACGTCCTTCGTGGACAAGTCAGTCGCCTTCGTCGGCGCGCCTGTTTTTTGTGGCTTTGCGCGCATCGCGACCAGGTCACCGAGAGGGTCTTCTTTCTTTTCGAGCGACTGCGACTTGCGTCCAGCGAGCGTCACGCCCGCAAAAACAATCGCAGCTCCGCCCAACGCAACGATGGCCCACGACCACAAGCGCGGCGCGCGGTTGCCTTCGTCTTCTTGGATTTGTTCGAGGTTGCGCACGTGCACGTCAGTCATGGCTACGCTCCGTCTTCTTCGGTCGATTCTGCTTCAGCGGGTTTGTCCATTCGCTCGGGTGCGTCGACGCCGAGCAGTTCGAGCGCGGTGCGATAGACGACGCGCGTCGCTTGCACCCACCCGAGACGCGCGTTGGTCTTGTTCATGTCCCAGGACGTCCTCCACGCGGGATCGGCTCGGTCCGAGTCGCGCGGCAAAATGGGATCAGTCTTGAACCGTGTGAAGTAGCTCTGAAAGTCTCGCGCGAGATCTTGCAGATAAAACGCGACGCGATGTGGCTCACGAGTCTCAGCTGCGCTCGCGATCATCGCGGGCAACTCACTGAGGCGCAGAGTGATGGCGAGTTCGTCCGGCGAAACGAGCGAGGCCCACTCGGTCGACTGCAAACTCTTCGGCGCCTCGATGCCAATCTCCGCCGCCTTGCGCAAGATCGAACAAAGACGCGCGTGCCCGTATTGCACGTAAAATACGGGATTATCGAGGCTCTTTTTCTTCGCGAGTTCGATGTCGAAGTCGACCTTCATGTTGGCAGAGCGCGACAAATAGTAAAATCGAAGCGCGTCTTTTCCGGCGCCCACGCGGTGTGCGGCTTCGTCGATTTCTTCGATGACCTCGTCGCTGGTGATGACATTGCCCGCGCGCTTGCTGCTCTTGACGATCTCGCCGTCGCGCACGATGTAGACGAAGTTGTAGAGCTGCACTTCGAACTTGTCGGGCGCGTAGCCGAGAGCCTCGAACGCGTTCTTGAAGCGGGGCACGTAACCGTGATGATCGATGGCGAGCACGATGATGATGCGGTCGTAGCCGCGGTTCATCTTGTCGGCGAGATACGCGATGTCGCTCGCGAAGTAGGCATAGTTGCCATCGGACTTCTTTACGACGCGATCTTTGTCACCGGCCTCGGTGCCTTTGCCAACGAAGAAAAGTGCGCCGTCTTTCTTTTGAAGATAACCGCCCTTGTCGAGCACGCTGAGCGCCATGCCGACTTTGCCCGTGCGATGGAGAGACTCTTCGCTCATCCAAACGTCATGATGAACGCCGAGCAAGGAGAGCGAGCGTTGGATGCCGACCATGGTCTTGCTGCCCGGCACGCCCGACAGCATCCACCCAATGCCTGCGCGTGCGAGAGACTCTTCGCTCTCGAATGCTTTGGGGTCGTGCGCTCTCATGAACTCAGCGAGCTCTTCGATATAGGCGCCTTTGTAGCCTTCTTCTGGCACAGGCGTGCCGTCCGCGATCGCGCGTAGGCTCGCCGCAAACAGGCGGACTTGGTTGCCGAAGTCGTTGATGTAGTACTCGCGAGTCACGCGCGCGCCTGCGGCTTCGAGCATGCGGCCAACAGAGTCACCAAAGATCGCGTTGCGTGCGGCGGCCACAGTGATGGGTCCGACGGGGTTCGCGCTGACGAACTCCAGGTTGATGCGCTCGCCGGTTGCGGAGGGTGCGCGACCGTATCCTCTTCCTTTGAGAAGAATTTCCGCGAGCTCCTCGTGGAACACATTTGCGTGCAAGCGCAAGTTGACGAAACCGGGTCCGGCGATCTCTGCTTGTTTGATGACGGAGTCGCCTTCGAGCGACTTCACGAGTGCTTCGGCGATCGCGCGCGGAGGTATGCCGACCGCTTTGGTCAGTACCATCGCGACATTCGTGGCGAGATCGCCGTGCTCTGCGCGTTTGGGGCGCTCGACAGTCCAGGCAGTCGCGGCACGGATCGCCGCAGGACCCGCCTCGCCCAACGCGCCGCTCTTCGCGAGACCCGCGAGCCGCTCCTCGAGCGACCTTCTGACCTTGTCCACGATACTCATCGCCGTCCTCCTCGGTACCCTTCACGCCCTTCCGCGGCCAAATTTGTGGGGTTTCGCAGAGACGATGACTGGGGTCACAAGCTCGAAAACTCCATCTGCCGCGCCTTCCAGTTCGTCTCTTCGACTTCGCGTTCGGGGTCGCTGTCGGAGACGATGCCGCCACCCGTGAAGTAGTGCGCCCGCCCCTGCCGAATCGTCGCGGTGCGGATCGCCATCGCGAGCACCAGAGATCCATCGCGACCCACGTAGCCAACGGCACCCGTGTAGAGACCGCGTCTGTGCGGCTCCAAATCCGCAATGATCTCCATGGCGCGAACCTTCGGAGCTCCGGTGACACTTCCTGCTGGCAAGAATGTTTGGGCGATGTCTGAGAGACTCACGCCATCTGCGCGAGTGGCCACGACTTCGGCGACGCGGCTGTGCACTGTGGCGCCGCTGACGATGCGCGGCAAACCTTGCACACGAACCGTGCTGATTTCAGCCACGCGACCGAGGTCGTTGCGATGCAGGTCGATCGCCATCACGAGCTCGGCGCGTTCTTTGGGATCGCGATCGAGATCGTCGACCATCGCGCGGTCAGCTGTCCAGTCTTCGCCACGTGGGCGCGTGCCTTTGATGGGTGTGCTGCGCATCGTCTTTCCGACGACCGAGAGAGCGAGCTCCGGACTCGTGCACGCGACTTGAACCGATCCCATGTCGAAAAAGAGGCACCATGGGGATGGCGCTCGATGGCGCATCGCAAAAAAGAGATCGAGCGCGTCGCCTTGAATCGCGAAAGCGAGGCGCCGCGCGAGGTTGACTTGATACACGTCACCGGCAGCGATCAGCTCGAGCACGCGACGAACGCGAGCGGCGTGACCATCGTCGAGATCGGCATCTCGAATGAGCGTGAACGGTTGCGAGTCGCGCGGCCCGCGTGACGCCAATGCAAGCAGGTGCGAAGCGGCGGCCTCGTCGTCTGCCTCGATGACGACCTTGCCACTCGGGTGGTCGACGCGAATGACAGCTGCATAATGCAACCATTTGGCATGGGAAATCATGGGTGATTCGCGCGTGTCGGCTCGCGTCCAATGGGACCGCTCGAGGCCGCGGAATCGCTCGTAGGGGACCATGCCGATCCACCGAGGTGCTGCGGGCAGTCCCGCCCAGCCAAACGTGAGCGCACCGATCTCGGGCACTAGAACGTCTGACACTGCTGTCGGATCGCACGCCACGAAGCTCGACCGCGCGTCATCGGGCCGACTCGCTCCACACACACTCGACGCAAGAACAGAGAGCCCTGGTCGATCTCGCAGAGATCTCGCGATCATCATCGGATCGGCCGGCAGAGCGACTTCTCTCACGAGCGGCACGCTTGGCTCATAGCGCATTTGGTGTAGACCACGCCGCGCTTTGCGCGAATGTGCCGTCCTCGCGGTCTCGTGTCCGTGCTACTGCGTGCGCATGCGTCGTTGGGTTGCGCTCGCGGTGTTGCTCGCATGCAGCGGAAAGCCCTCCGGCACCATCACTCTGGTCACGGGCGGCGAGACCGACGTGTTCTCGCAACAACCCGCACCCACGACTCTCGTCGTCGAAGCGCTCACGACGGACGGCAAAACGACCACCCTTGCACAAGTCGCTTTGCCCACGTCGACCGTGGACCTCGGCGACCGAACTCAAACCACTGTCGTGAGTTTGCGGGTGAGCGGACAAGACCCAAGCGGCGCCCGCCTCGTCTTCGGATCGAGCCTGTTTTTAGCCTACGGATCGCTTCAATCCGCGAACTTCCCGGTGTTCGTTCAGCGCACCGGACAGTGGGCGCGCATGCCTGGCACGCTCGACGGGCGCGCTGCACCGTTGCTCTCGATTCTCAATCGTCGATCCGTATTGGTCATGGGTGGATCGGATCCCCAGCGCGCGACCGTCGCGACCGGTTACGATCTGGCGTCGCTCGCGGCATTGGTCAATACGGCTTCTTTGCCGCGTGCACCGCGCTCGGTCGTCATCGAAAACGGCGCGGCGCTTTTGATCAATGACGACGGAGCATCGACCTTCAGCTTCGCAAACGGGACGATCGCTTCTGTCGATCCAACAGCCGACCTGACATTCGCGGAAGTCGCGGGAGGCAGTGTCATTTTGGGGGACGACGGAACATCGTATCTCGTTGGCGCCACGAGACTCACGAGTCCACCGACGAACAAGATCCTCGTCGTCGACATCAAGGGCATCGCGCGAACCGCAAAACTTCTCGCGCCCCGTCTCGGCGCAGCGGCCGCATTCGTCCCAAAACAAGGCCTGATCGTATTCGGCGGCAGCGCGTCGGCGTCAGGCGTCGAGTTGCTCGCACCCGCGGCCACGACGACGACCGCTCTCCCCTTCAAGCCCGACGCGACATCTGGCGCAGGCATCTCGTTGCTCACGGGATCGACCGTGGTCGTCGCTGGCGGCGTCGACGGAACGGGCGCCGGAGCCAGTACGCGCACGTTTGATCTTTCGTGTTCGATCGACTGCGCGCTCACTCTTTGGAACGCCTCCCCTCCCCGCGTCACGTCCG
>JAYVXK010000449.1:0-1869 GCA_043785265.1 Myxococcales bacterium
CCCCACCAGAAACTTAGCCACCAAAAACGCCATCAGGTTCTGGAGTCTCGACCATCTACGGGTGCTCATCGCGCGAAGAATAGTGGGAGGTCCACCGACTTTTAGGCTGCCGGGCTCGGTACCATCGCGCTACGTCGCGCGCGCCGTTCAAGTCTTCTCGCGCAGCGCCTTCTGGATGACCGTCCACGCCGCGCCTGCGTCCGAGCTCACGTCGTCGAAGCGCCCGCTGAAGCGACCGCAGAACGAGCTCTTGAGAACCTCGCCGAGCATGCGTCGTTGATCACCCTCGAAGAGAGGATGCTTCAAGTATACGCATGCCTCTTCGGTCGCTCGCACACTCAAACTCGCGCGCAGCTCGGGTGCGCGACGAATCGCATTCGCGATCGCGACGATCTCTTCAATCAGTCCGTTGGACAGCTCAGGGTGACGAGGTGCCAGCAGCTTCACTTCTTCTTCTGCAGGCGGGTAGTCCATTTGCAGAGGCGCGAAGCGATCGAGCTGCGCTGCGTCGATGCCGAACGTGCCGCTGAACTCGGAGCCGCGATTGACCGCCGCGATGAACTGCACGTTGTCCGGAATCTTGATGAACGTGTTCTTGATCGGATGAAACACACGACGCGTGCTGTCTAGCGCGGGCATGAGCGCGTTGCGCGCAGACTCTTGGCAGCGATTGAATTCGTCCAAAAACACGAGGTATCGGCGCGTGGGGTTTTGCCCAGACTCTTCGAGCGAGATGAGAATGTCTGTCTTCACGAAGTCCGTCACTGGTGAGCCGGACTCGCTCGCGCGCACGTGAATGGTCGCAAAAAAGTCTGTGGCTTCGACCACAGCGCCGCAGTTAAAGAACACGAACTCGAAGCCGAGTTGCTTGGCGATCGTGCGAGCGAGCACGGTCTTGCCGCATCCTTGGGGGCCATCGAGCAAGATGTTCAAGCCACTCTCGAGCGCGACCTGCAGCTTTTTGGCGACGATCGGATCGAGGTAGACGCCTTCGAGTTTGAACTCTTGCGTGCGCACGAACTCGACTTCGATCGCGCCACGATCGTCGCGATCGGGTTTGGTCAAACTGACAATGCGCACCATGCATGGCATGCCCGCGCGTATGCGTGTGTCGTCGCAGAGGACGACCTTGGGCGCGCGCTTGCCGTCGAGGTGAGTCGCGCGAAAGCGAAACCCAGAGTCCTGCACTGGATTGGCCCAGAAAGTAGCCTCCATCACCGCGCCCACTTTCACGTCGTCGATCTCGAGCTTGCCAGTCATTTCGCTCTCCCTGTCGTGTTGTGCATGATCATCCGCCTGTCATCGCTCGCTGCACGAGCCGCGCGATCACATTGCCGAACTTGCCGACTGTGACCTCGATGCTCGTGTCGTTGAGCACCACATAATGCGGGAAACAAACCTCCGCGAGCGGTTGCACAGCGGCTTGCGCGCAAACCATGTGCTCGCGCCGCGTGAGCGTCGACACCAACTCGCGCAACGACGCCACGCTGCACTCAGTGGGCAGCCCGTCGGAGATCATCACGAGCACGCGTGCTTTGCGCCGACTCGCCTTCGCAACATTGGCGAGGTGAAAGAGCGCGGCCGAGTCGTTGTTTCCTCCGCCCGAGTGGAGCGCGTGCGCCGCGCATCGATTGGCGTCGCCGCAGTCGTAGATGGTTTTGTCGGTGAAGCCGAAGACGCGCAAGTCGACGCCTTTTAGCCCGCGCGCTGCCTCAGCGAGCAATGCGGCGAAGAGCTTGCCGCGTTGCATGTTGTCGCGCGACGCCATCGAGCCCGAGCAATCGACTGTGATGCCCAAGAACAGATCGGTCTTGTTGGTCTTGGTGCGCGCCATGAGCACGCGCGGATCGCGACGCAGCACGAGCGGGA
>JAYVXK010000450.1:0-1868 GCA_043785265.1 Myxococcales bacterium
GGACGATCTCGACGGCACGATCATTCACGAGACGATCTACAGAGCGGCGGGGAGCACACGCCCGGAGGGTCTGGGGTACGACGAGCTCGTGCGGTTGATCCGTGAAGCGGGGCGTGTGCCCGTGGAGCGCGACACGCTCTATCGCGTGGTGCGTGAGCACGCGCGTTCGGCGATGCCAGAGGCCGCGCTCAAAGTGAAAGATCGAAAAGCGAACAAGCACCTGGACGTGGTGCAGTGATGGAACCCGCAAAAACACGCCCTCCGGTGTTGACCACGCCGCGTAGCGGACGTGCCGTCCGCGTGGCTGGTGTTCAATACTTGAATGCGCAGCCTCTCTACGAAGGACTCGCCGCCCACCCGCGCGTGTCACTCGAGCTCGGGCTGCCGACCGAAGTCGCGCGGCGCGTCGCAGAAGATGAAGTGGACGTCGCATTGATGCCCATCGCGGCCGCCGCGACCATTGGCGATCTTCGCATGGTGCGTGGCGCTGCCATTGGCGCGTGTGGCGCGGTGCGCAGTGTGCTGCTGGTCTCTGACAAACCGATCGCGGAGCTGAACGAGATCGCTCTCGATCTGTCATCACGAACGAGTGTGGTGCTCGCGCGCCTGATGATCCAAGCACGCCGAAAGAGCGAGCCGCGTTACCTCGGGATGAGCGCGCAGGATGCGATCAATGCGGTAGGCGGCTCTCGCGGAGCACTCGTGATCGGAGACCCTGCGCTCTCGATCGCAGGCAAATACCGGCATGTTCTCGACCTCGGCGAGGCGTGGTTCGAGCACACTGGGCTGCCGTTTGTGTTTGCGGCGTGGTGTGGCCGAGCGGGCGCCATCGACAACGAGGACGAACGCATCTTCGATGACGCACGCGTCCGAGGTCTCTTGCGGCGCGACGCCATCGCGGATGCGTGGGCCAAAGAACGCGGTCTCGAACCCGAGCCGTTTCGAAGTTATCTCACCAGCGCACTCCGTTACTCGTTTGGCGAAACCGAGAGCGTCGGTCTCCGTCGCTTCTACGACGAAGCCGCGCGCGCCCGACTCCTCCCCAAAACCGAGGTGCGCTTCTACGGCGACGAGCGCAAGACGATCAGTCACGCGAGTCCGTCGCTCGATACGGTCCTCTCCCGCGCAGCAGACGGCGAACGCCTCTCTGCGGCCGAAGGTGAGCGTTTGATCAACGAGGGAAGTCTGTTTGATGTCGGTCTTGCTGCAGACTCTGTTCGCAAGCAAAAGCACCCCGATGGCGTCGTCACGTACATCGTCGATCGCAATGTGAACTACACCAACGTGTGCACGACGAGCTGCCGTTTTTGCGCCTTTTATCGTCCAGTAGGCCACCCAGAGGGATACGTGCTCTCGCGCGATGTTCTGGCGGCCAAGCTGCAGGAAGTCGTCGATGCGGGTGGGGTACAAATCCTCCTCCAGGGCGGCCTCAATCCTGATTTGCCCATCGGCTGGTATGAAGATCTCTTTCGCTGGATCAAACAAGAATTCAAACTTGGTTTGCACGCGCTCTCGCCAGAAGAAATCCTCCACATCGCGCGACTCGAAAATCTCACGGTGTTGCAGGTTCTCGAACGCCTACACGCCGCGGGACTCGACAGCGTGCCGGGTGGCGGTGCGGAGATTCTCGTCGACCGCGTGCGCCGAAAAATCGCCAAGACCAAGTGCACGAGCGACGAATGGCTGATGGTCATGCGGGTCGCTCACCACATGGGACTGCGATCCAGCAGCACGATGATGTACGGCACGATCGACACCGCTCGCGATCGCATCAACCACCTGGTGAAGCTGCGTGACTTGCAGGACGAGACGGGCGGCTTCACCGCGTTCTTCTGCTGGGACTTTCAACACGAGCAAGGCGTGCGCAT
>JAYVXK010000451.1:0-1865 GCA_043785265.1 Myxococcales bacterium
CTTCACTTTGAGTCTGCATCCAGGCTCAAAACCGAAGTGTGTGTAGTCTGCAGCTTGTTCGATCGTGCTCACGAGTACACCCCCGCTCGTGACGACCACTTTCTTGGGCTCGATGATGCCGGCGCTTCCCTCGTCACGGAATTGCCCGTGGATGGTGATGTTGCCAGCACCGGTGATCGCGCATCCAGAGAGCACGCCCTCCGAGCCGACGATCAGCTCCGTGCCTTCGCCGAGGCCGATGGTGCACTTCTCGAAGCGACTCTCGATCTCCACAGTCGCGCCGCCGTCGAACTCGAGTGATGCATTGCGGAGCACGTCGCCCGCGCCGAAGAATCGTCGGTTGCGTGGGCGCATCGACTCGGGGGCTTTGGTGCCGGTGATCGCCGCGAGAGCTTCTGGGCCCGATGCGCGCTTCTTTCCGTCACCGTCGACGCTCGTGTCGACCCACTCGGCCACGATGGCACCCACAACAGCGCCTTTGATGATCATCCCAGCGACGTGCGCGCCTGTCAGGATCGTGTCTTGTAGTTTGGCGTCCTCGAGATTGGCGCGGCGCAAATCGGCGGAAGAGAGATTGGTGCGCATGAGAGACGCGCGTGAGAGATCGGCCTTTACCAAGTTCGCGCGTGTGAAATTCGTGCCGACCGCACCGACACCAGGCAGTTGTGCATCTTCGAAAATCGCGTCGGTGAAGTCGCCTTCTTCGAGATTTGCGTCTTCGAGATTCGCGTTCGACAAATCAACGCGATTGGCTTTGACGCCGCCGAGGTAGCACTCGACCAACTCGCAACGCGACATGTCTGCGCCGCTCAAGTTGGCTCCGCCCAGATTGGCCGAGTCGAGTTGCGCGTGGCCCATTTTTGCGTTCTGCAAGTTGGCGCCTTGCAGGTTGGCGCCTTCGAGATTCGCGCGGCCGAGATTGCAACCCGCGAGGTTGGCCTTCTCGAGATTGGCGCCTTCGAGATCGGCAGACTCGAGATTCGCGTCTCGCAAGTCTGCGCCCGCGAGATAGGCCTCGCGCAAGCTCGCGTTCTTGAGGTTGGCCTTGTTGAGCACGGCGCCCTCGAGGTTTGCTCCCTCGAAGTCGCAGCGACGCATGCTCGCTCCAGCGAGTTTTGCGCCCTGCAATTGGGCTCCGCGCATGTCGGCACGATCGAGCTTTTCGCCCTGCGCGACTTTGCGTTCGACTTCTGCTTTGGACAAATCCGCCATCGAGATTTCCTTTTAGGTCGTCTTCGCTTCGGTGATGAATGCATCGAGCTCAGCGAGCTTCTGCGAAAACGGAAGCTTTTCGATCTTTTGCAAACGCTCGACCTCGCCGAGTCGCGCGAGCAGGACTTTGATCTCGAGCACCGCGGCGTCACGCGCTTTGCGAGCGTCGCGTTTCTTGCTCGAGCTCTCGAGGCGCTCGGCTTGCTCGAAGGCCTCGTGCGCTTTTTTCAACTCCGTCGTCACTTGCGCCAGGCGCTCTTTTTCGACACTGCGTGACTCGTCTTTGACGGCGCCTTGGAGTTCTTTGCGGTACCGACGAAAGCGCTCGACGATCTTCTCTGCAACCGTGAGGGCGATCCCAGTCGTCAACGCGACCTCGTCTGCCTTCGCGATGAACAGCACTTCGAGCGAGGTAAGTCCCGCAGAGTAGAGTTTGTCGATCGTGACTTTGCGCACGTCCGGGACCTGCAACAAAAGCGATTGCACGATGATGCCTTCACGCGCGCTCTTCTCTTTGCCGAGCGCGAACGCCTGGGGCATGAGCGCCGCGAGAGGCGCATAGGTGCGCGTGAGTTCTTCGCGCGCGCTACTCTCGATCGTGAACGCACTCGTTTCTGCGGCTGATTTCAGCGCCTCTCCGTAGAGTCCGAGCG
>JAYVXK010000452.1:0-6336 GCA_043785265.1 Myxococcales bacterium
AAAGCAAATTCGGACGGCCGTCCGACTCGGGACTAAGCAACGGCTGCGCCAGGCATCGACGTCACGTACGCGGCTAAAAACAGCCACCGTTCTTCACGATGGGACTGGCCACCTGTCCTTGGGACACTCAACGGGCCAACACGCGAGCGCCGCGCTTCCATCGACCGCGTGACCTGGTCGCCGCTCGTTGGAAATCACTCTCGTTGCTAGTCCTTGGCTCGCAACTCCGCCGACGCCTCTAAAGTGAACGGCATTGGGACGGGAGCGGCGACGGGGACAGGGGTGGGGCAGGGGTGGGGACGGTGACGGAAGGGGGCGGGAGCGGGGACGGTGACGGAAGCTGCGACAGCGATGCAGCGAACCACGACACTTCCGCCAGCGCGGCCGGGAGGGTAGGTCTGACCCCATGGCCCAGTCGTGCGCGTGGAGACTCGGACCGATCGCGCTCTTGCTCGTCGCCGCATGCGGTGGCGCAGGACCCTCGGTCACGCGCGTCGTCGACGGGCGACCGATCGAAGGTCGTTTCATGGCGCCACTCGCCTACGAGCTCTTCTTGCGCGGGGCCATCGCCGAGGAGACGGGGCAGTTCGACGAGGCTATCGCTGCGTTCGAGCGAACCGCGCACCTCGATCCTTATGACGCCCTGGTGTGGACCAAAATCGCAGAGTCTCGCTGCAAGAAGAACATGCATGATCCACGTATCGTCGAGGCGCTCACCCAAGCGCTCCGCGTGGATCCGGAGTTTGGTCCTGCGCTCGCTCTCGACGCCACATGTGGTGCTTCGCCGCAGAATGAGACGGCGGTTGCGCAGGCCCAGCGCGCCATGGCCGCCGAGCCAACAGACGCCGTACTCGCGGCAACGATGGAGAACGTGATCGCAAGTCGAGCGCACGCAGAGAGCGATGCGCGCGATCGCCTCGTGGGTCTGGCAGTCGCTCATCCAACTGCCGGAGCATGGGGTGCGCTCTTTCAATGGGGCAACGCGCACGCCGACGATGTCCTCTCGTTGATGGCCGCCAAGCAACTCGCGCACACGTCTGCGATGTGGACCCAGGCCCTTTGTGATCGCATCAAGGAACTCGCGGGAGACGGCGCTCTCACAGAGGCACGCGCGCTCGCTGCAGCAGTGCTCGATGGCCCAGCGCCTCATCTGACCGACCCGCTGTGTGCCCGTCTCGCGATCGACGAAGCACTCGCGCGTGGCGATCGCGACGCAGTCACTCGTCGAACCGCTCGCACACACGTTGCGCTGAGCGAAGTAGCTGCGCGTTCTCTGGTCATTGGCAACACGTCCATCGCCCTTGATTTAGCCACTTTGGTGACGTCTGCAGATCCTGCCGACACCTCAGCCCGCATGGTGCTCGCAGCAGCGGGTGAGGCTCGTGGTGATCTCGATGTCGTCGCGCGAGCGATGTCGTCTGCGCGAACACCGACAGCCGTGCCAAGCGCTGCCGTGCAACTCGTGTTCGCTCGCGCACTACAACGCGCAGGGGCGCCGCCCGTTTCAGCGCCCCTTTCGGACTTACTAGGCACGGATGCGTTGCTCGTTCCGATCGCTGTCGATCTCGTCGCGCGTAGCGCGCTCAGCGATCGCGGCTTGCCACCAGAAGCACGAATCGAACTCGCGCTCCGCAACGATGATCGCGCAACACTGAGTGCCATCGCTGACGGAGATCGCCGACATCATTTCGCCGCACTCGTGTGGACGACCGGTCAGGAGACATCGACCGCCGTGAAGACACTCGGCGCTTCGCTCGCGGCCCGTTCGCCCGACGATCCGCTGGTGCACGCGTCGCTCTTGCGGATGCTCACGACGAACCCGCCGCCGCCTGGCAGCGGCCCGACCGATCCCCTCGTGGAGAGCGCACTTGATTTGCTGCGTCTCGAGCCCACCAATCCCATCGCGATTGCGAGTTCACTGACTGTGCTCGCGGCAGCACCTCCATCGAACGATCTCACCCGCGCAAAAGCAAAAATGGCCGTCGTCGCAGTCACCCCACACGAACACCAACTCCTAGAAGGTGCTGTTTTTCGCCGATAGCGGCGCGACTCCGTTGTCGGGAATCGTCTCCGTACAGGAGTACGGTTCCTCATCCGCTCCTAGGATTCGCTTGCTCTCGGCGAAAACCAGCGCCTTCTAGACCTAGGGGAGTTGGGGGCCCTCGGGTGTGTCCGCGGGGCGGAGCGCGTCTTTGTCGTGAGCGATCGTGATCTCGATCTTGGTGACGGTCGAACTCTGGACGTCGATGTCTTGTTTCTTGTCGCCGACGATGAATGGGTGGCGCGCTCCGAGCGATAGCTTGCCCACCGGAACGCCTTCGATGCGGAAGTGACCTGCGTCGTCTGTTGCTGCGTGCAGTGGCTGGCCGAGCACGTACACGTCGAGCTCCATGTAGTCGTAGCCACCCTTGTCGATCACGCGATAGCGGCCCATTTGCGCTGGATAAAGATGCACTGCATCGCCGTGCGGAGGCGCCATCATCATCGCGGGCGAAGTCTGATTCTCGAAGACGGGTGTGAACATCAACCCGTTCGACTTGTTTTGAATGTCGAGACGCTGTCCGAGTGTGAGCGTGACCGTGCGTGCGGAGTAGGCGCAGTCGACGATGTTGACCTGCTTGGCCTCTTTCTTCTCGGCGATGAAACCGGAGTAGCCAGTGATCGCGACGACCGCATCCGCGAGCGGTCGGCGGCCATCGGGCAGAGAGGCGCCTTCACGAAACGTCTTGCTGTACATGCGCGAACCGCCCGGACACTTCGTGAACGTCTTGCCCATCAGCGGCGGAGCAGCGGGCCCAGACACGTAGATGGTCCCCTCGACGACGCCAGTCGGACCGGCGTAGGCAGGCGCGTGCGTTGGGTTGATCATCTCGGCGACGGACGCGGTAGGCACTGGCGTGACATTGAGCGGCACGGAGGCCGCGGCGGAGGGCGCAGCGTCGGCAGCCAACGTCGTTGGCGCGTCGGTCAGGTTTGGTGGCGGATTCGCCTGATCCTTGGAACACGAAAACGCAGCAATCGTGCATAAAACAGCCGCGATCGACGGACGGCAAGGCGCGGCGTGGTCAACATTTGGAGGTGTCGCACTCATTGCCGAGCAGTCTACAAGATTCGTGCGCGACTTCACGAGGGCAAGAGGTCGGCGGCTGCTGCAAGCGCGACATCGAGCGACTTGGCGGGCGCGAGGCCGAGCGCGATGACAAGCACTGCGCTGGCGATCAACGCTGCGGTCACGTATCCAGACTTCATGGGTGTCGCGACAGGCGCGCCCGCTGCGGGCTCTCGCATGTACATGAACACGATCACACGCAGGTAGTAGTAGGCGCCGAGCACGCTGTTCACCAATGCGATCACGGTGAGCCAATAGAGCCCCCCTTCGATCGATGCGCGAAAGATGAACCACTTGCCGAAGAAGCCCGCGGTCGGGGGCACACCTGCAAGCGAGAGCAAGAAGAGCGCGAACGGAAGCGCGGCTGCTGGATGTCGACGACCGATGCCCGCGAGGTCTTCGTAGCTCACCGCTTCGGCGCCTTTGCGTCCACACAGGATGAGCGATCCGAACGCGCCCGCAGTCGAAGCCGTATACGTGAGCAAGTAAAAGAGCACACTGCCGACCGCATCGCCCGAGCGCAAACCTGCGACCACGCCGACGAGCAAGTAGCCTGCGTGCGCGATGCTCGAATACGCGAGCATGCGCTTGACCGATTCTTGTCGACCCGCGATGAGGTTCGCCACAGTCATCGTCAGCACGGCGATGATCGCGAGCACCGGCGGCCATCCCGTCGACCAAGATGCCGACTGCGCGTCACCAAAGACTGTGAGCAAGACGCGAAGCATCATCGCGAATGCGCCGGCCTTCACCGCCACTGCCATGAACGTAGTCGCCGGAGTGGGCGCGCCTTCGTAGGCGTCGGGTGTCCACATGTGAAACGGCACGGCGCTCACTTTGAAGACGAGACCTGCGAGCACGAGCAACAGCGCGACGACAATCATCGGCGCGTGCGAGGCCGCTGCGATCACGGGTGCATCGGGGTTGGGCGTGTGACTCGAGATCTGACCAATCGCAGTCGCGATGCCGGTTAGGTCGGTGTGGCCTGTCGCGCCATAGAGCAGCGCGAAGCCGTAGAGCATGAGCGCTGCCGCGAACGACCCTAGCAAAAAGTATTTGAGCGCGGCTTCGGCCGATCGCGCAGACGCTCGACGAAATGCGGTCATCGCATATGCGCCGATGCTCATCGTTTCGAGCCCTAAAAATAGGGTCAAAAGGTCACCCGACGACGCGATCATCATGGCGCCGAACGTCGAGAACAACAGAAGCGCGTAGAACTCACCGCGATCGAGATTGTGCTCCGGCAGGTATCCACCCGCGAGCAAGGCAGCGAGTCCACCACCGATGCAGAGCAGGACATCGAAGAAGAGCGAGAAGCGGTCGACGATGATCCATGGCTGAATCTTTTCGACGCCATCGATGTGACCGACGCCAAACCACCAAACACCCATCGCGCACGCAGCCGAAGCAAAGAACACCATCGTCGCGCCGAGCGCGAGCCCGCTGCGATTCTTGGCGAAGGCTTCTGCCATCATGAGCATCATCGCGCCCACGCCGAGCACGATGAACGGAGACAAAGCAAAGGCGAGGGGCATCATCGGTCAGTTGTCCAGTCCTGGCTGCCGCTCCGCGCGCTGCGGCGTGACCGCGGGCGTGCCGTCAGCTTGCGGCGAATTGATGACGGGTGTCGCTTCGGTCTTGCGCGACAGAAGCCTGATCGGTCCGTCGTAGAACATCGGCGGCGCGTGGGCCTCGATGCGAGACGTGTAGTCGCCGAGGACGCGACTGGTCGCGCCTTGGATAGGATCGAGGAAGATGCGTGGAAAGAGGCCGATCACGAAGATCATGATCAACAGGGGTGTGAGCGCGATGATCTCGCGCCCGTTGAGATCAGTGAGCGACTCGTTCTCTTTTTTGGTGATGGGACCGAAGAACATCTTCTGCACGACACTCAACATGTAGAGAGCGCCGAAGATGACACCGATGCCCGCCCCCACCGCCTGCACGCCATTGAAGTGGCCAAGGTGGTTCGAGACGAACGTCCCTGTGATGACCATGAACTCACCGACGAACCCGTTGGTCGCGGGCAGCCCGATCGAGGCGAGTGTGGCGATGATGAAGAAGGTCGCGTAGACGGGCATGACCTTCGTGAGTCCGCCAAAATCAGCCACTTGGCGCGTGTGACGACGATCGTAGATCACGCCGACGAGCAAGAAGAGCGCTCCAGTCGAGATGCCGTGGTTGACCATCTGCAGGACCGCGCCCTCCATGCTGGACGGCGTGGCGGCGAAGAGTCCAAGCATCACATAACCGAGGTGTGCAACAGACGAGTACGCGACCAAGCGTTTTACGTCGTCTTGTTTCCATGCGCACAGCGCGCCGTACAAGATGCCACCAAGCACGGCGACGCCCGCGAGGTTGGCTGCGAACTCCGCACACGCCTCTGGAAAGAGACCCATGCAAAAGCGCAGATAGCCATAGGTGCCGAGCTTGAGCATGACCGCCGCCAACACGACACTGCCTGCCGTCGGCGCTTCGGTGTGAGCGTCGGGCAGCCACGTGTGCACGGGGAACATCGGCACTTTGATCACGAAGGCGACTGTGAACCCAGCCCACAACCAAAGTTGAATGTGACGAGGCAACAGAACACGTTGCAGCTCGAAGTAATCGAACGACGCAGCGCCGTGCGTGATGCGACCGTAGGTGTACGCGAGGTAGAGAAGCGCGGCCAAAAGCAGCACGGATCCGAACATCGTGTAGAGGAAGAACTTGATGGCTGCCTTGATGCGATTCTGCCCGCCCCACACGCCGATCATCACGTACATCGGCACGAGGCTCAGCTCGAAGAAGACGTAGAACAAGAAGAGATCGAGCGACACGAACGCGCCAAGGAGCGCGCCCTCCATCAACAGGAGCGCAAAGCACCAGTCTTTCATTCGCGTCGTGACCGACCCAAACGACGCGAACGCCGCGATGGGCAGAATGAAAGTCGTGAGCAGCACGAGCCAGAGAGAAATGCCGTCGAGAGCGACGTGATAATGAATGCCGAAGCGCTCGATCCAGACAACGTCTTGGTTGAAGTGGAACTCGCGCCCCATGCTGGTACGCAAGAGCGGCAGGCTCGCGATGAGAGTTCCGAGCATCACGAGGAGCGTCGTGGCTTGGATCGCGCGAGGGGCTTGGCGAGGAATGAAGAGGACGGCGATCGCGCCAGCGACTGGCAGCGCGATGAGCCACGTCAAGATTGTGTGCGACTCAGTCGGCGGTGTGACGACTTCGGTGATCGC
>JAYVXK010000453.1:0-6320 GCA_043785265.1 Myxococcales bacterium
CCATCACCACGATCATGAACATTCCCGGAGCAAAGCGCCACGATCACGAAAAATGAACGGCTAGAAGAAACGGGCGGCGATCCCGAGCTCACCGATGAGCCCAATCAACGGCGGTTCGAACACGACGACAGGACCCGGTTGAAAAACGAATCGCGGGCGCGTGACAGGCACGATCGCCCCAAATCCAGCCTCGATCGCAAGATGCCACACGTCCAGGCGCAATCGCGAAATGACACCAAGATCGACCCACGCGCTCGGCTCAGCGCGACCTGAACTCAGATTGCGCCCTTCACCCACGAGTTCGCCGGCATCGACCATCAAACCAAGATTCGCCTCGAGCCCATGCACGAGTTCGACGCGCGGCCCTCCAAGTTCCAATCGCGCGAGGTAGCTGCTCACGAGAGCGCTCGCCCCCGAAACATCGAATCCAAGACTCGTCGCGTAGTGAAACCCAGCCCGAACTCTCCATTCGAAATTCCGCCAAGCGTCACGAGTGAGGTCGACATAACCGAGCGCACCAATCGAAAACGAAGGCGACAACACAGAAGTCACCACCCCAGCGCCGCCAACGCGCAAGTGCCAAGGCGACGGCGACGGGAACGGGGACGGCGACGGGGGCGGGGACGGGGACGGCGACGGGGACGGCGACGGGAGCGGGGACAGCGACGGCGACAGAAGCGGATCCGGGTTCGGCTCCACGGTCACTGCAGCGATCACCGCAAGAGCAGTCGACGCAGTCGCACACGCGGGATCCATCACCTCCCGTGTCGTGATCACCCCATCATGAACGATCTCAATCGACGCTCGAAACAAGCTGTTTTCATGCACCACGCGAACGCGCATGACCCAGTCTGCGTCGGTCGTCTGCGTGGTGACCCGAGTCGTGTGATGCGCACGCGCTACGAACGCCGACCAAAACGCATCCGCATCCGGACACTCCGGAGGCGCCACGTAGACAAGAGACAGAGACGCGTTGTCAGCACGCGCCGAACGCGACACAAGACCGATCGCAAGCACGATCGCGCAGACACAAACGCGAATCAGCCTGCTTCGCCAGGATCCGCCAGTCCGGCGAGAAGTGCGGCGGTTTTCGTCGAGACCGAGCGAGCGCTGAGGCGGGGCGAGGAGCCGTACTCCTGTACGGTGACGACCCCCGACGCAGCGATCGCGAAGGGTTCGGCGAAAAACGCCGCGCTTCTCAGCGGGTGTAGCCGAGGACGGGAGAAAGCCATCTCTCGGCGTCCTCCATGCTCTCGCCCATTCTGCGCGCGTACTCTTCGACTTGATCACGCCCGACTCTTCCCACCATGAAGTACCTCGCGTCGGGGTGCGAGAGATAGAGGCCGCTGACACTGGCCGCGGGAGTCATCGCCAGCGACTCGGTCAACTCCATGCCAATCTCTTTGGCACCGAGCACCTCGAACAAGCCCTTTTTTGGCTGATGATCGGGGCACGCGGGATAGCCGAGCGCAGGCCTGATCCCTCGATATTTCTCGGCGATCAGATCGTCTTTGCTCAGCTTGTTGGTCTCGAAGCCACATTCGTTGCGAACACGCTCGTGGAGCATTTCTGCGAAGGCTTCGGCCAAGCGGTCGGCGAGTGCCTTGGAGATGATGGATTGATAGTCGTCGAGCGCGTCTTTGTATTCGTTCGCGAGTTCGTCTGCGCCGAGACCCGCAGTGACTGCAAAGGCCCCCACGTAGTCTTTTACCCCACTCGATTTGGGCGCGACGAAATCTGCGAGGCACATGAACGGTCGACCCGCTTCGCCCGCTTGCTTGACGAGTTGCTGTCGCAACATGGGTACGCGCATGCGCTCTTTCGTGCGCGACTCGTCTTCGTAGAGGACGATGTCGTCGCCGTCGCTCTGCGCGGGAAAGTATCCGTACACCGCGTTCGCCGTCAGACGCTTTTCGCGAATGATGCGATCGAGCACGACCTTCGCCGCACCGTAGAGATCGCGCGCTGCTGCCCCTTGTTGCGGGTCGTCCAAGATGGCGGGGAAGCGACCGCGAAGTTCCCATGCGGTGAAGAAGAATGTCCAATCAATGTATTGTACAAGTTGCTCGAGCGGAAAATCCCGTATTTGTCGCACTCCGATGAAGGGCGGTTTGGCCACGGTGTTCGGGCCATGCGTGACGTTCGGAGCATGCGCGCGCGCTTCGGCGATCGTCACGAGAGGTCGCTCGCTCTTTTTGGCAAACAGATCGCGGAGCTTTTTTTGATCGAGCGCGTTCTCTTCGACGAACACGCCTTTGCGTTTTTCGTCGAGGAGCGAAGACACGACACCGACCGCGCGCGATGCGTCGAGCACATGCACCGTGGGCTCTTTGAAGTGTGGCGCGATCTTCACCGCCGTGTGCTGCCGGCTGGTGGTCGCGCCACCAATCAGGAGCGGGAGATCGATGCCGCGACGGTCCATCTCTTTGGCGACGAAGGCCATCTCGTCGAGCGACGGTGTGATCAGTCCCGACAGACCGATGATGTCCACCTTCTCTCGAAGGGCGGTCTCGAGAATTTTCTCGCAGGAGACCATCACGCCGAGGTCGAGCACTTCGTAGTTGTTGCAGCCGAGCACCACGCCCACGATGTTTTTGCCGATGTCGTGGACATCACCTTTCACCGTCGCGAGCAGCACTTTGCCCTGAGAATTGCTGGCGGATGCGCTCTTCTCCGCCGCCATGAACGGCAGCAAGTAAGCCACTGCGCGTTTCATTGCGCGTGCGCTCTTGACGACTTGAGGCAAAAACATTTTTCCCTCGCCGAACAGATCACCGACGATCTTCATGCCGTCCATGAGAGGGCCTTCGATGACGTCGAGCGGCTTTGGCAACTTCGCGCGCGCCTCTTCTACGTCGACCTCGATGAACTCGACCGCACCATGCACGAGCGCATACGCGAGTCGCTTCTCGACGGGCTGATCGCGCCACGCCAGATCGAACTCTTTGGTCTTGCCCTTGCCCTTGACTTGCTCGGCGAGCTCCACCATTCGCTCCGTGGCGTCGGGTCGGCGGTTGAAAATGATGTCTTCGACGTGCTCGAGCAGGTTCTTGTCGATGTCGTCATACACTACGATTTGGCCGGCATTGACGATCCCCATGTCGAGACCGGCTTTGATCGCGTGAAACAAGAACGCACTATGAATGGCTTCGCGCACGCGGTTGTTGCCGCGGAACGAGAAAGACAAATTGCTGATGCCACCCGAGATGCGAACTCCGGGGCAAGTGTCCTTGATGATGCGTGTGGCCTCGATGAATGCCTTGGCGAATTCGCTGTGCTCCTCGATGCCCGTGGCGATCGCGAGCACGTTCGGATCGAAGATGATGTCCTCTTTGGGAAAGCCGACGGTCTCCGTGAGCAGCTTGTACGCGCGCTGACAGATCGCGACCTTGCGTGCGACCGTGTCTGCTTGGCCCGTCTCGTCGAAGGCCATCACGACGACACCCGCGCCGAAGCGCAAGATGATGCGAGCCTTCTCCAGAAAGTCTGCCTCGCCTTCTTTGAGACTGATCGAGTTGACGACCGCTTTGCCCTGGACGCACTTCAAACCGGCAAAAATCACGCTCCATTTGGAGCTGTCGATCATGATTGGCACGCGTGAAATCTCAGGCTCGGTGGCGACCAAGTTCAAAAACTTGGTCATCGCCGCTTCGCCGTCGAGCATGCCTTCGTCCATGTTCACGTCGATCAAGTTGGCGCCGCTGCGCACTTGATCGAGCGCGACCTCGAGCGCTTTGTTGTAGTCGTTCTGTTTGATCAGATCCGCGAAGCGCGCGCTACCAGTGACGTTGGTGCGCTCGCCGATCATCGTGAAGTTGCTCTCGGGCGTGATCGTGAACGTCTCGAGCCCCGAGAAGCGGGTCATGCGCGGTGGCTCGACGGCGACTCGCGGTTTGTGGATGGCCACTGCGCGCGCGATCGCACGAATGTGATCCGGTGTGGTGCCGCAACAGCCGCCGACGATGTTCACCAGACCATGCTCGGCCCACTCTTCGAGAAATCCGGCGGTCTGATCGGGCTGCTCGTCGTAGCCGGTTGCCGCGAGCGGGTTGGGCAAACCAGCGTTGGGATAGGCTGAAACCAGCTTGCCGGTGATCTGCGAGAGTCGCTCCACGTAGGGGCGCATCTCTTCGGCGCCGAGCGCGCAGTTGAGTCCCACACTGAGTGGATTGGCGTGAGCGATGCTCGCGTAGAAGGCGTCGATGGTCTGCCCCGAGAGCGTGCGGCCGCTACGATCTGTGATCGTGACCGAGATCATCAAAGGCAAACGAATGCCTCTCTCAGTGAAGATCTCGTCGATCGCCACGAGCGCCGCTTTTGCGTTGAGGGTGTCGAAGATCGTCTCGACCAAGAGCAGATCAGCGCCGCCGTCGATCAGACCTTTGATCTGCTCGGCGTACGATGCCCGGACCTCGTCGAAGTAGACCGGACGAAACGAAGCGTCGTTCACGTCAGGCGAGATCGAGAGCGTCTTGTTCATTGGCCCGATCGCGCCGGCCACAAATCGCGGCTTTTTCGGGTTTTTCTTTGTGTATTCTGCAGCTATTTTCTTGGCGAGCTTGGTCGCCTCCACGTTCAACTCGTAAGCGATCGACTCGAGCGCGTAGTCCGCTTGCACGATGCTCGTCGCGTTGAAGGTGTTCGTCTCGATGATGTCGCTGCCTGCGTCCAAGTATTGCGCGTGCACCTCTGCGACGACCTCTGGCTTGGTGAGCACGAGCAAATCGTTGAAGCCTTTGACGTCGCGATGGTGCGACGCGAACCGCTTGCCGCGGTAGTCGGCCTCGACCAGCTTGTATTGCTGAATCATCGTGCCCATCGCCCCATCGAGGACGAGGATACGTTGCTTGGCGAGATCTGCGAGCGACTGGCTCATGATGAAGTCCTATGTTTTTGCCCAAATGCAGTGACAATCGAGAGATGCGGCGCGCGGTGTTCGCGAGACGTGACGGAGCACGAGTCCACGGAGAAGCCTGAGCGCGTGAGTGTGCGTTTGAGGTTCTGCGGCGACTGACCAAGATTGGCGTGCCCATAGGCGGTCGACAGAGAGCGCTCCTCGTGCGCATCGAGCGTGACAATGGCGAGGCATCCGCCAGAGCGAAGCACACGATGCGCCTCCGCGATCGCGCGCGCTGGCTCGTCCACGTGAACGAGCACATTGAACGCGAGCACGACGTCGAACGAACCCGGACCGAACGGCAACGCGCAAACGTCTCCGTGCGCGACGCGAGCGTGTGCGACGCGATCGAGCCTTTTTTCAGCCGCGGCGACCATCTTCGGGCTCTTGTCGAGACAGGTGATCGAGCGCGCGCGTGGGGCGAGCAACTCTGCGAGCGCGCCGTCGCCAGAGCCAGCGTCGAGTACGTCGCCAAGCTGCAAGAGTCCCATCACGCCGCGCGCGAGAGACTCCCACGTGCGGCCTGGTGAGTAGTGACGCTCCATCTCCCCCGCGAGCGCTTCGTGCCATGGCGCTGCGTTCTTGCGAGCGCGCAACATGGCAGTGAGACGAGCGGCGTCCTTGTCGATCGCTCCGCCTTTTGCAGACGCGCGCATCAAGCGCCACATCTCACCCGCGGGTGCAGGCATGGCCTCGGCCACCTCGTAGAGCACGCGCGCGCCTTCCTTGCGATCGCGGAGGATGCCTGCTGCGAGCAGCTTTGCGAGATGCATCGACACACGCGACTGACCAAGCTCGGTCACGGTCACGATGTCCGCCACGGGCAGCGCTCCGTGCTCGAGCAACGCCAAGAGTCGCACGCGCGTGGGCTCGGCGAGCAACGACAGCAGATCGGTGGCCGTTTCGAGATTCATCCGTCCATCATGATAGAGTGATGGACACAGATTGTCCACCGCCGACTCACCCGTCCCCGTCCCCATCACCCGTCCCCGTCACCCGTCCCTGTCCCCCGCACCGTCCCCGTCCCCGCGCCCGTCCCCGTCCGCTCATGCGTTTGCTTCGCTTGGGCGGAACGGCAGCGTGATGGTGACTTTCGTGCCGCGACCAATCTCGCTGGCGTACTCGAGGGTGCCACCGTGTTGCACGACGACTCCGCGCGCGAGGACGACGCCCAGTCCTGTCCCGCCGTCTCGCGTCGTGAAAAATGGCGTGCCCACACGCGCCAAGTCGGACTCGCTGATTCCCTTGCCCGTGTCCGCGATCTCGATCCGCGCGCCACCATTGTCTTCATGCACTTTGACTGCGACCGATCCGCCGCTTGGCGTCGATTCCACGGCATTGCCGACCAGATTGAGCAACGCTTCTTTGAGGCGGCGGGGATCACCGATCACGGTCCATGTGGTCGGCGCACGCGAGATCTGCA
>JAYVXK010000454.1:0-1860 GCA_043785265.1 Myxococcales bacterium
CGATCGCGGTCACGACGAATCCTGTCTTGCCACGCACGGTGCCGTTACCAACCAGCCCGCTCGGAGTGGTGCGACGGGCGACCGATGATCTCTGCGTGCGTTGGACCGCGAAGTGACGCGTTACTCCATCGTCCCGATCGTGTCGGAGTTGCTCGCGGCGTCGTAGAAGTAGCGCACCGCTAGCGAAAAAACGGTCATCGGATGATCCGCGACGACGTCACGCCGGCCGGACGCTTCGATTCCAAACTTCTTGTCGACATATCCCAAGCCAGCCGAGATCGCGTGCGTTCGCTGCCCAAGATCGTACCGATAGCCCACGCGCAGCGGGACACGGTTGAACAGGAAGACTTCGCCGCCGAAACTAAAACGCGGTCGTGTGTTGCCCCATGTATCGAAGTCAACGAGCGAGTCTGCCTCGATCGACAAGATGTCGTTGGTGTATCCAATGCCGGTCGCGAGCGTGGTCGGCAGCACAGCGCTGCGTGGGTGCGTGAGGTTCTTGGCGACTGCACCAATCCGCAGACCGGCGAACGGCTGAATCGTGAGGCCGCCGTCGATCGTAAAGCCGCTCCACAATGCGCTGTCGGGCGTTCCGTCCGAAACGAGACTCGACATGAACGCGCCGTGCCCGATGCCCTGCCGCACGTTCATGTAGCGACCCGCGAGTCCGACCGCGAGCCAATCGGCGATCGAATACGCAAGCGACAGTCGAAGGTCGACCCATTTTCGATCGATGCCGTCTGGGTCCATCATGTTGTAGCTGCCCGCAAAACCTCCCGCCAGACGGTTGGTTGACGAGTCAGCGATTGCGCCGCCGTAACTTTGTTTCCGAGCTTCAGGCGAAACCATCGCGAACGATTCGAAATGGTAGACGCGCGCAAAGGGCAGATTCGCTGGATTTTCGTAGAGTGCCGTGGTCGACGTTCCGACGGCCGCCATCGATCCCCCCATCGCCATCGAGCGAGTCGAGGTCATCTGACCAAGATCGTAGCCCTGTTGTGGCGAGGTACTTGATGGATCACCCATCGCGCCAGACGTGACCAAGAAGACTGCGCCGAACGAGGCAAGCGAGAGATTCGTAGACCGGAAGAGCGATGGCACCGGGCGAAGCTAACGGACGCTTCGGTGCGAGGACAGTTTTCGACACGCATCGCACTGCCCAGCTTCACTCGTCGGTCACACGATTGCCCCGCAAACGCTGCACAACGTTGTGTCTTGACATCCAAAAGTCTCAGAAAATCCCTCGAACGATGGTTGCTCACGGGCACTAAAACCAACTATTTCGATGCAATATCGATGTGTTACGAGCCGCAGACGCGCGAAAGCCGTCTGCGAAGTTCATTTCACGGGTGGATTACAAGAAATAAACCGTAGGTGATTCGGAGAGTTAGGTCGGTTCTGCATGATCGCCGTGGACGGCTGAAACTCGGCAATGGTACGTCCTCTCTTCCCGTTGGGCGTGCGAACCCCACCGGTTTGCTTTTACAGACACGACCCGACCTCCTTCGCTTTCACTGGTCGGCGCCGTTCTTTTCCTCCGCAGTTGGGGCGCTTTTTAGGCATCACGATACGGCCTCAGTTTAGGGCCTCGAGTTACGGAGTGGGTAAGTGGTGGGCCAGCGTAGTTGCGCTGATGGGTGGGATCTATCCACATCCTGTGGATAACTTGTGGGCTTTTTCTGGCTTCGCGAGAACCGACGTAACAGGGGTTGAGTTGGGCAATGACGAGGGACAGCGTGCATAATTCGGAGTTGGCAGACAACGAGCTCGTGGTCGCAAGCGGTCATGCGACAACCCATGGCGACACCATTTGGATTGATGCCGTTGCATTCACGCGCGCGCGCTCTGTGAGCTTCGATC
>JAYVXK010000455.1:0-1860 GCA_043785265.1 Myxococcales bacterium
CTGGCAGGCGCACGCCACACCAAAATCCGGATAGTGGCATGCGACACCGAGCCGCGTTGCGCACGAAGCGCCGTCTTGCGGTGCCGCGCGGGGGCACAACCGCACTGGCGGCGTGCTCGCGTCTCGGTTGGAGATGGCGTTCGGCAACGCCGTTGCATTCACGACTGCAACGAGACCGGTCGGGATCACGTCCTCGCTCGCGACCGCCAGGTCTCGCGGGGTGTCGTCTCGCGCAGTGTTGGGGCGGACTTTGGAGCAGCCCGCAGCCAGCACGAGGAGAAAGCCGACTCCTCCACATACCGCGCTCCCGAAACGACGATGAGGCATGAGTTGAACCCGACTTCCAAGTTCGGATCGCGACGAACGCAAGCGCAGTGGTTGTACTTGGTTGATCGAACCGACCGATCTCGCCTCAACTAACGCTGCCTAGAGCCAAGTCGATTCCCAATCCGCGCGGACTACAGTCTGACGCCCATCGAGCGGAGTGGGCCGTTCGTGCTGCAAGCCACGCGAGGCAAACGTCGCGAATGAGCCAAGCTTCGCGAGGCTGTCGTGTCGGACGCGCGTGCGTGCGCTTCTCCTCGGGACGTCTCTCCTGCTGCTTGGCTGCGCTGTGGGGCTGCCCTATTCCGCGCGGCTCATTGCCCCGAATGGTCAACCGGCGATCGCGTCAGAGGGCGCGACTTACGAGATCGAGTTCTTGAACGCAACCAAAGAGAAGGTCGGTCTCACCGTCTCCGTCGACGGACTCGACGTGATGAACGGCCAGCCGATGGGCTGGAGTCGTGAGGCGATCCTCCAGCGCGGCGGCTATGTCGTGGACGCGAACAGCATCGTGCATCTCACGGGCTTCTCGGTGTCCGCCTCGAGTTTCTCGTCCTTTCGGTTCGTGGACGCGGCGCTCGCCTACGCATCACAGCGCGGCGCACCGCAAGACGTCGGCAAGATCGAGATTGGCATCTACGGTCTGCGTTCGCGCCCTCCGTATCTCGGAGAGGGGCAATACGCTGCGCCCACGCTCATGCCGCCGTCTAGCTCCGCGCCCACGACGATGTTCGGACAACTCATCGCCGACGCATATCCATCAGACACCGATCACGAACAGGATCCAGACCGCAAGCTCGGGCACCTCGTGCTCTCGTATGGTGGTCACCCCGCCCGCGTCGGCACTGCAGGACCTCCTCCTGTCATGTCAGCGCCGCCCGTGGTTACGCAACCTGCGATCGACCAGAAGCCGCCGACAATGAAAGACAAGCCCGCAGGCAAACCATACAAGCCGCGCAAGAAGCACATCGACGACTGGAAGGGTTGAGGTTCGCGTTTCGGCGCGTGCCGCCCCGTGATGAGACCGAGTTCGTCACTCGGCAAGTTCGCCGCAAACCCAGATCACCCGTTTGACGTCTTCGACTTTCTGTCGCTCGCAGGCGCACGCCACACCAACATCCGGATAATGCGGACGGGGACAGCGGACGGCGACAGCGATGGCAGACCCGCGGTGACGGCAACGGGTAGACTGCTGCACAAGTCATGATCGCGCACCTGGTGTTGCTCGGGCCCGCCGTCTACGCGGTGTGGAACGTCTACGCTGCGCTGCGCGCTCGCGGAGCGTTGATACGCGTCCTCGGCGACACTCCGCCGCGCGCCGAGTGGCCGAGAATCTCTCTCATCGTTCCAGCCTGCAACGAGGGCGCTGCGATCGAGGCCGCCACGAAAGCCAAGCTCGCGAGCGACTACCCCAACCTCGAAGTCGTCCTCGTCGACGATCGCTCCACGGACGCGACGACCGAAATCGTCACGCGCCTCGCTGCCGCCGACGATCGCGTGCGCGTCGTGCGCATCGACGACCTTCCCACTGGGTGG
>JAYVXK010000456.1:0-1856 GCA_043785265.1 Myxococcales bacterium
GCACGCCGATCGCGATCTTGCTGACGCATCATCATGTCGATCATGTTGGTGGAGTGGATGTCCTCTCTCGCGAGTTGTCGTTGCCGTTATGGGCCCACAAAGAGACCTTCGCGCGACTCGATCCGCGGCTCCCTGTCGGTCGTGAACTGGCAGACGGAGATGCCATTGTTCTTGGAGACGACCGTTGGGACGTACTGCACACGCCGGGACACGCGCCCGGTCACGTGTGTGTGCATCATGCACAGACTGGGACCGTGGTGGTGGGTGACATGGTCGCGAGCGTGGGAACGATCCTGATCGCGACAGTCGATGGCGGTCACATGAAAACCTACCTCGAACAACTGCGCCGACTCGAAGCGCTGCACGCGCAGCTCGCGTTGCCCGCGCACGGGGAGCCGATCGATCAGCCCAGTGCGCTCTTTGCAAAGTACGTGGCTCACCGCGGCATGCGCGAAACCAAGATCGATTTGGCCCTACAAAACAAGCCCGGTAGGACGATCATGGAGCTCGTGTCCACGGCTTACGACGACACGCCAGTTCACGTGTGGCCCATCGCCGCGCTGAGTCTCGAAGCTCATCTGAGCAAGCTCATCGACGAAGGTCGCGCTCGCTTGGATGACGATCGCTATTGGCCGGTCATGAAATAGCGATCGCTGAACGCGGTGATCACATCTCCGAAGAAGAGATATTCGATCGTCGCGAGGATCAAGAACGGACCAAACGCGATGCGTGCCGGAGCGTCGCCTTCTTTATCGCCTTCGGCGATGGGATCGTCTGCGAGCAGCTCCTTGGCCTCTTCGTCGCCTTTGGCCGCCGCGAGTTTCAAGGCTTCGCGGTCGCGCGTGACACTCTCGGGTTCTTCGAACTTTCCTTTTGCGAGGTAGATGAAGAGCGCACCGATGGAGCCCTGCACGGAGCCTGCAAGAAGGACGAACGCGGCCCCCGACCAGCCAAACCACATGCCCGCGAGCATGAGCAATTTCGCGTCACCCATCCCCATGCCCGCAAATCCGCGGAGGCGTTTGTAGAGGACGATGAACGGCAACCAGACGATCAAAAATCCAACGGCGGCACCGACGATCGAGGACATCCAATCTGCGCCGCGCAACGGAATCGTGACGAGGCCGAGCACCGTGCCGCCAATCGTGACCGAGTCAGGCAGGAACATGTGTTCCCAATCGATGAAGGCCGCAGCGGCGAGTCCCATCGTGAGCGCGAACACGGCCAAGTAATCGGCCGCAGCGCGCACGACGCTCAAGTCGGCGGGCGCATGGTTGAGCAACAGATCCACGCAGGCCCATGAAATAAGCCCTCCCAGCAGTTCGACGACTGGATAGCGAGGACTCAGTGTCGCGCCGCAGCAGCGAGCCTTGCCGCGAAGGATCACATAGGAGAGCACGGGGATGTTGTCGTAGGCAGCGACCGGCTTGCCGCATCCGGGGCAGTGCGAGCCCGGTCGGACGACGCTCATCTCGCGTGGGAGGCGGTAAATCACCACATTGAGAAAGCTGCCCCACAACAGCCCGAAGGGCACCGACAACGCGCGCACGGTGCCCAACGGCAGCTCGGACAAAATCATCTTGGGTTCCAAAGATAGCATTTGCACTCGTTTGCGACGGCCGCGTCTCGGCTGGATGCACGCTCGCACGCTCGAACATGCATGAGAGTACGAGCCGAACCTGGTAGACGGGTGCCGCCGCATGCTTCTCGAACTGAACGCCGACTACCCAGAGCCGCGCAAAATACGTCGCGCGGTGGACGCCCTCGAGGCGGGCCAGGTGATCGCGTATCCGACGGACACGGTTTATGGGCTGGGGTGCGACCTCATGAACAAGAAGGCGATCGACCGCCTGTAC
>JAYVXK010000457.1:0-6300 GCA_043785265.1 Myxococcales bacterium
CTACGAAGTCGCTGATCACTTGACCGTGCTTCAGTCCGAAGCCCAGATTGCGGCGCCCAGTAGGCGGCGTCGGCGTGTCGCGTGGACGCAAGGCCTCGAGCAGTCCGCGCAGTTGAGGAGGAAGGAGTGTTCCAACGGCTCGTCGCGCGACGTCGTCGCGGAGCATGCGCGGCTGACTCGCCATCGCGTCGAACAGACCATTGAGCGCGTTGTCGATGCGGGTTTGGCTGGGCGTCGTAGGGAGCTTCGCGCCTGCTTGCTCGAAGACGGTCGCGCGCAGAGCGAGCACCTCCGCGCAAGCGAGCCTCCACGCTTGCACCAGACTCGCGCCGTTGGGCGACCTCGTGAAATTCACTGCGTGCTCGAGCCCCTCGAACGCGCGCGAGAGTGCGGCGCCAGGATCCTCGGTCACGGCCTGCACGAGCTTGGACGCACGACGGAGGTCGTTCGGCACGTCGATGGGCGCTGCTGCTGGTTTGTTGGTTTTGCCTTTCGCCTTGCTCGGACTCTCGCGTTCCGCCAACGCGCTCGCGAGTTGCGCGAGAGCGTCGAGAGCTGTGCGAAACCTCGGGCTCGATGCTGCGAGCTGGGCGTGCGACAGCGCGCGATCCGACGTCGCGTACATGAGCGTGGCGACGGCTTCGGCGAACGCCGTCGCTGTTGCGACCGACTCGACCTCCGCCGCTGTGACGAGTGCCACGCATGCCGGACGCAGCTCGTAGTCTTTCAGTTCTGAAGTGATCAGCGCGCGAGACGCGACCTTGCGCAACGCCTTGGCGTCTGCGTGCGCCGCTGCGCCCAGCTCGTTTGGTGCGCCGTCTCGACCCGTGCCGCGAGGAGATGCATCGACTGCGCGCGAGGCACGCCTCCACGCCTCGGCTCGCTCCACACCCACTGCCGCATCTAGTGCTGACACGCGCGCGCGTCTGCATGTCGACACTGCTCGCACCCACGTCTCGTAGGCAACACGACGTGCTGCCGCGTCCGTCGCGCCGATCAAGAGCGCATCGCGGAACAGCGTCGAGTCGAACAGCACGCGCTCGAGCGCTTCTTGGCACTCGGCATCCATCGCTGCAGTCGCTGGGAGCTTGTCCGCAAACGCTGTGGCGGCGGCGCACGCGTCCTGCGGCGAGCGCGCGGACGCGTCCACCAAGGCGCGATGCGCTGACACGACCGCGCGCGCGGCAGCGGACGTTGGGCCGAGCAGCACGGAGAGGGCGGGCGACCCGTAGCCTCCCGCGACCGTTCGCACTGCGGACAGCAATTCGGCACGAGCGCTCGCGTCTTCGAGCGACCAAGCAACCTCGGCCGCGGCGATGGCGACTTCGGAGGTCTTGCTCGCTCGCACGAGGCGGTGAGCGAGGTCGGCGATCGTCGCGGGCGCCGAGCGCGCAGCAAATCGCATCGCAAGCAAGGCCGTCGCGCGCGCGAAGGAGTCTTGCTTGCCGAGTCCCTGCTCGAGGTCTCGCTCGAATTGCGCGTTGGGCACCTCGCCGTGCACCCACAACACCGTCGTCGCGGCCAACCCTCGCCGCCGGCGTTGTGGTGTCGCCGACGTGTCGCTCCACTCGAGCAACCACGAGCGCCACCGCGGTGAGCTGAGCGCCCAGAGTCCCGCGGCCCATGCCGCGCGCAAACCAACCTCCGCGTCGCGGTCCAAAACGAGTTTGGCGAGCACGCTGTGATAGAGGCCCTCGCGCTCACCGTCGACGAAGGCTTCTGCGCCGAACGTGTGCACTGCCGTGGCAATGCGCTGGCAGAGCGTAGCGAGACGAATGCGCGCGCCGAGTGCGAGCTTCTCGGAGTGATCGATGAGTTCGCGGAAGCGTTGATCGTCCGCCAAGTAGGGCTGCAGGACGTGAAAGAGTTCGTGCGCCTCGAAGCGATCCGCCTCGAGCGCGAGATGGAAGGTTGCGCGCACTGGCGTCGATTGCAGGATCTCGGGACGGTACACGTGGAGGGGTCGTGCGAGTTGCGCGAGACTGTCGTACGAGGTCGTGACTGCGCCGACGACGGACCGTTCGAGCGCAGCCTCGCGAACGCCCTTCACCCGCCCTTCGCGCAGCGCGTGGATGATCTCCGCGATGCCTCTGCTCGCGCTCACGTGGAAGACTCCTTCTTGATCATCGGCTCGCTCGCGCCATCGGTCGGCGCGAGGCGCGTGAACGTGCCAGGTTCGAGTTGCTCTGCGGCGCGCATTAGCGCGAGCAGGTCCACGCCCTCGAGGTGAGCGCTCATGTCCCCCGCAAATGGCACACGCGCAACACGTGCCGCGGCTCGCACGGAGACGACCGCACGCCCTCGCTCACCGATCAATGCGCGCACCTCTGCGTCGACGGTGTCGGACTTCGCGTCGACGCTCCACACCCATACCCGCATCTCGCCGAGCGCTCCGGCAAACGTCGCGGTCACGCCGGGCGCAGGCACCAACGACGCGTCTGTGATCGCTACCGCGATCGTGAGTCCACAAGCGCGGACATGCAGCGCACCCAGCTTCGCGAGATTGCGCTGAGCGGAGAGGCGCCGCGCGCCAATGGTTGCGAGCGTCGCGGGCGCAGAGAACACGAGGTCCGATGCGTGTGCGTCCGCGATGTGTGGATGGAGTTGCGCGAGCGCGGCAATCGTGGCGTCGAGATCTTCTCGCGCCGCGCCGACGGCTGCGTCACGAGACGCTTGCAGCGCGGCGGCCATTCGCTGCGTCAGTCCGAGCGCCGCGAGCGTGGACAAAGCGTCGTGGAACTTGGGCGAAGTCGCATCACCCGTGGCGTCTAGGTCGACCAGCGCGGCACCCAGCCACACGCCAAGATCTGCAAAGCGTTGCCTCAGCGCTTCGAGCTTGTTCTGCACGGGCGGACCGCCCAACGCAACGTTTGCCCGCAGTTCGATGCGCTCTGCGAATGCGTCGAAGATCGAGAGCGGCGGGACACTGGCTCGAGCGACGGCTCGTGCTTGCAACGCCAGATCTCGCGCAGCTTCGGCTTGGTTCGCCTCGAGCGCGATCTCGGCGAGATAGGTCAATGCGCGTGCTCGTCCATGTCGATCTCCGAGGCGCGCGGCCAAGAGTTCTTGCGCCCCCAGGTGACCTCGCGCGGTCTCGAGTTCGCCCCGCGCGAGCGCGAGCGCCCCCAGTTGACCATGCGCGATGGCTTCCGTCGTGGCGATCTTCAAACGGCGAGAGAGCTCGCAGGCGTGTTCCAGCACTGTCGTGGCAGCGCCCGTTTCTCCCAGCGCAGTGTAGAGCGTGCCCAGCGCATTGAGCGCGCGCGCTCGCTCCGGCAAGTGGGCCTCGGCTCGTCGGATCGCTTCTGCGATCGCGGCGATCGCCGCCTCGGGCTCACCGACTGCGATGTGCGCTGCGCCACGCACTGTCGCCGCAGTCGCCACGATGAGATCGTCTGCTGACGACGCACGTTCGATCGCAAGCGTCGCATCGATGACGCCACGCGCGTTTGCACGAGAGACACGCTGCTCTGCTGCGAGCGCTTCGCATTCGGCCAAGATGGCAGCCTGATCGTCGCCGGCCGCGCGCAGATCGTGCGAAGCCAGTCGGATCTCTCGGCTCGCGGTGTCGTTGTCGCCGCGGCGCGACGCCAAAAGGCCGCGAGCCGCGCGGAGCGCTCCGAGCATGACCGGAGAAAGCGAGTCGCGAGCGGTGTCGAGTCGCGCGAGTTCTCGAACGACATCGTCGACCGATGACGACGCGAGCATGCGCTCGACGCTCGAGACCGACGCGAGATGTTCGAGGGGACGCAAACCTTACCTCTGCTCCTGCCAGGTCGCTGCCAATCGGTGCAGCGCCGCCTTGGTGGCGTCAACCGAGAGTCCCGGGCTCCTGGAGCGAATGCGCGCGACATGCGCAGCGACATGCGGCGTCGCAAACGATGTCCCGGTCCAACGCCGTTCTCCGCCGCCGAGCGCGGGCGCAAGCACTTGCTCGCCTGGTGCCACGACCTCGTAGTCGGCCGTCATCTCCGTGCGCAGCGCCTCGGCCTCGGCGAAGGCCGCGCGACCCACGCCAATGAGTGACTTGAACTTGCCTGGGTAAGTGCGGAGCGCGCCCAGGTTGGGGCCAGACGCGACGAGCACTACCCCGCGCGTGTACGCAGCGTCAGCAAGTTCGTAGAGATCCACGATCGCTGGATAGTCCGTCGGACGCAGCGGCGCCGCGCGTGGGATGTCGATGCCGAGACTGAGGTTGACGACGTCGAAGCGCTCGACGACGCAGTAACGGATCGCCGCGAGTAACGCTCCTCGTGAGCAGCGACCAGCCTGGTCCAACACGCGGACATCGACGATCGCGGCGTCGGGTACGAGCCGATGAATGATGCCGGCACATGCGGTTCCATGCCCGCTCGCATCGCTGCCTTCGCAGGGGACAGCGCGCCATCGCGTCCCTTCTTCGACCATCGCAAAGTGCATGAGAGTTGCCGTGACGAGCCACGGGTGAGCGGCGTCCACACCCGAATCGACCACAGCGATCCTCACGCCTTTGCCGGAGCGATCGTCTCTCGTCGTCGGACTTGCCGTCACGCGATCGGCTCCGGGGTAGCGCGTTCGAGCGCGCGGAAGTGCTCCTCGAAGCGATCGAGCACACCTTCGACGAGCGATGCATCCGCTTCTCCGCGCGCAGCGATCTTTCCGCACACGACCGCCATGCGAACGCGGCGATGGTACGCAGGATCGAAGCGCAACTCGTCGAGCATCGCCTCCAGCCGTGCGCCAAACGTCGACGGCAGATCGGGCGCGAGCACGTCGGGCAGCGCGCGGGCGAAGAGTTCGAGCAAGACGCGCTCGGTACGAAAGCTCTCGACCGTCAGAGAAAGCACTTCGCCGAGGTGTTGAGCAAGACGCACCTCTCGATCGCCAGACTCAGCAGCGCGCAACAGAATGACGCCACCAACGGGAGACCTGCCTAGGCGCAACGGCGCGACAATCGCCGAGCGAGCATCGACTGTGATCAACGGCCGCGCGAAGTCGAGCAGCGCATCGCCTGGTTCGAGCGACATGCCGATGGCGTCACCTCCCGCGAGGACGTGCGCGAGCGGTGTTCCCGTGGCGACGAACTCGAGATCCGCATCCGCGGATCCTGCTTGGGTCGACGTAGCCAGGATCGCGAGTCGTCCAAACGACGTAACCTCGAGTGCGACCAACGCTTGTTCGCATGGCACTGCCACGCAAGCGAACTCGAGCTGTTCGCGCAGGCCGCGCATGCGCACGTCCGCGCTCGAGAGCACGCTGGTCGCCTCGACAGTCGAGAGCAGATCGCGCAGGCGGCTGACGAACGCGGCGGAGGTCATGCCGTGACTCTATCCTTCGCTGCGTCGCCGCGCACCGCGTCTGCGAGCAGGCCGCGGTACCCCTCGCACGATGCGGAGAGTTCGGTGTGCGTCCCTTGGGCGACCACGCGGCCGTTCTCCAAGAACACATTGAAGCTGCTCTCGAGCAAGTGCGGCGCATGCGTGACGACGATGCAAGTGCGACCGCGCGCAGCCACTTTGATCCGCCGCAACAGCGCCTCGGCGTCTGCGCTGGGAAGGGCGGCTTCTGGTTCGTCCAAGAGGAGCACAGGCGCTGGCCGAAGGATCATCCGCGCGAGCGCCAGGCGGCGCATCTCGCCTCCTGAGAGGTTCGAGTCGGCTGAGCGGAACGCATAATCGAGCGTGCGCGTGCTGCCCTTACCAAACACACCTTGCAAGCCAGCGACGGTCAGAGCGTTCTCGAGATCGTCATCCGACGGAGTCAGGGCGAGACCGAGCGTCAGGTTTTCGCGCAGCGACCGTTCGAGCAGCGATGCGCGTTGGCCGAGCACGGCAAACAAACTCGGCAGAGAGTCCGGCTCCACGTCGCGCACGTCGATGTCGTCGACCGTGATTGCGCCAGATGCTGGATCGCGTCCACGCAAGAGCAAGCGCAGGAGTGTCGACTTGCCCGACCCGCTCTGCCCGCAGATGCCAACCACAGTCCCCGACGGCACATCGAAGCTGATGTGATCGAGCTGCGCAGGAGCGCTTGGATCATGCGAAAAACAGACATCGGTGAATCGCACGTCGCCTTTGAGCGACTTCGGATCGACCGTGCGCGCGCCCTCACGCCGAGGGGGCGCAGACGGGAGAGACAGCACGCGCGCGGTGCTCTCGAACATGGGAGTGCGTTCTGCGAAGCCGACGCGCAGTCCGTCGAGACCGTCCAGCCGCGCCATCACCAGCGGCACCAAGAGGACGAGCTTCGCGACAACCCCAGGCGGCGTGACCTGTCCGGAGCCGTGCGCGAGCGTCAGGGCGACGACGATGAGCAGCGGAG
>JAYVXK010000458.1:0-6300 GCA_043785265.1 Myxococcales bacterium
TCCCACTGAGAGAGGGGTAACTCCCAGAAGGGACCGGTCAGCTTGCCTTCGGGAATCGCGAATGCGTTGTTCACGAGCACGTCGATCCGGCTTGTTTCAACCATGATGCGCGCAATGAGTGACTCGACCTCCGCGTCGACGGCGTGATCGCATACCACTGCGATGCCGCGTCCACCCCTGGCGGTGACGAGATCTGCGGTCTCGCCGATCGTGCCGGGCATGTCGCCCTTGCGAGTGCCTGCAGTCGTCGTGCGCCCCGTGACATAGACGGTCATCCCCGCTTCGCCCAACCCGAGAGCGATACCTTTCCCGACGCCGCGGCTGGCACCTGTGACCAGAGCGACTTGTCCCGCGAGTGTCTGAGAGGGGGTGGTCATAGTGTGGATGCGTCGCACTCGACGTCGAGCAGTACGCGACCTGCCAGTGTTGCCATGGTCGACGAGACCATCGCGTGTTGCGTCGTCACGTGAACATCGCGAAAACACCTTTGCAGAGGGCTCGTCGCGTAAATCGAAGTACCGCCTGCCGCCGTGTAGACGAGGTCGACCGCCGCCGCCGATTCGGTCGCCGCGTTGCAAGCGGCAATTCGCAAGAGCGCGCGCGTGCGTGGGTTGGCCGCTTTCCCTTCTGCCGTTTCTGCGTCGGCCGCCTCGACGCGCTCGTGGAGGAATGCCCGTGCGCTCCCGACTTTTGCTTCTGCTTGGGCGACCGCCATTTGCACGAGCTCTCGATGCGCGATGCCCCGCTTGCTGCCCAGCGGAGCCTTCGTCTGCGCAAGCTTAACGAACTCGTCGATGGCAGCGCGCGCAATGCCAAGCGAGACCGAAGCCACGCCCGAAGCGAGCACACCAAGAAACGGCAAACGATGAATCGGGCCTGTTTTGCGCATCGGCGTGGTCAACAGAGAGAAGGTGCGCGAGCGCGGAACGAACGCGTCACGGACGCCGAGATCATGACTGCCGGTGCCGCACAGACCGTGCGTGGTCCACGTGTCGATGATTTGAGTGTCCTCCGCGCGCAACAAAGCGCATCGGACGTCGGGTGCGCCACTTGGGAGAAGCTCTGCCGGATCAGTCGCGACGATGGTCCCCACCATCCGCCACGCCGAGTGCTCACATCCGCTCGCGAACGCCCAGCGCCCAGTCACACGAAAGCCGCCGTCGACTGGTGTAGAGCGACCCATCGGTGCCGCGACTCCGCAGCTGATCGCGTCCGCCGGAGAGTAGATTTCGCGCGCGACACTCTCCTCGAGGTACGCGCTCATGAGGCCAGAAACAGCGCCGATCATCGTGCACCAACCAGCCGATCCGTCTGCGCGCGAGATCTCCTCGATCACGGTCAGCAAGGTGATCGCAGAGGCATCAGCACCGCCCAAGGCGCGTGACACCACGATCTTGAATAGACCAGCGTCGGTCAATGCGCGCACCACTTCTTGTGGCAGTCGCCGCTTGTTTTCGATCACATTCGAGAGCGGGGCAATCGCCTTGCCGATGGCTCGCGCGCGATCGACAAGCGCCAGATCAGGACTCGACATGCACCTCGCTCTAGTCACTTTGGAGGCGCGCGGAAAGATCTGGTTGTACGATGCGCGGCAGACTCCCATGCCTTTCGGTGCGTTGCTCGGTCGTGTCGTGACTCTTCCAGTCCTGCGTTTTGCGGGGCCCGGCGCATTTCTCGCGGCCGATCCCAACGAACGCGGAAAGGGCGCCGCCACGATTCTGTTGCCTGGCGCAGAGGTGCCCGAGGGCACCCGAGAAGGAACCGAACTCGACGTCTTCATTACTCTCGACTCGGAGGATCGGCCGCTCGCGACGGTCTACATGCCGAAGCTGTCCTTGGGGGAAGTCGCGTTTCTGCGAGTGACTGCGCTCATGCCATTTGGTGCATTCGTCGATTGGGGATTACCCAAAGAGCTACTCGTTCCGCTCAAAGAGCAGACACGTGATTTGTTGATCGGTGACCGTCACGCGTTTGGCCTCTATGTCGACGACACGGGGCGACTTGCTGGCACCATGCGCGTCAGCGAGATGCTCCGCGAGAAAGGCGAGTTCGAAGAAAACGAATGGGTCATGGGAGAGTCGTGGCGCAAGGACCCCGACATTGGCGTGTTTGTGATCGTCGAAAAGTCGTTCGTGGGTCTCGTCCCCGCGAGTGAGCCCAACCCGCTGACGCGCGGAGAATCAGCCCGATTTCGCATCGCGAATGTGTTGCCGGACGGACGCATCGAGCTGTCGTTGCGCGGGCAAGCCCACGAAGAAATCGACAGCGACGCCAAGAAGGTTCGCGACCGCCTCGCACAGCCCGATGCGCCGCGCGTAGGCGACAAGTCGAGTCCAGAAGAAATTCGCGAGACGTTTGGCTTGAGCAAGAAGGCATTCAAGCGCGCGGTGGGGAGGCTGCTCCGCGAGCGTGTCATCGAGATCGACGAGAGCGGGTTGCTCAAGCTCAAAAGCGAATAACGCTAGTTCGTATTGGCGACGCTGATGCAACCACGATGAACGAAATACCAATTCGGTTGATTGGCCGGAGGCGCTGGATCGCGGACGAGTACCCAGTGACCATCTTTGGTGACGTAACGCCACTTGAGGACTTTGCCGTCGGGCACGATGCCGATCTTGTTCGCGGGTGTTGCGGGCACTCTCCACGGCTCGACATTGCCGTAGCCATTTCGGTCCGCGCAGCCTGATCCAAGGTGATTCATGTGAGTGACCGACCCGTCACCCGCGAGCTGGTTGTGCTCGCCGTTCGTGTACGTGGCCATGAAATGAGGCGTGTCGATCTGTTGCGGAGAACCACAACGAACACCCGCTTCGTGCGTGCCTCCACTCAACTCGCCGTCGCCCACCCACGCGCAGTGGTCGAAGTTTTCGCCGAACAGATAGCCCCAGCGATAATAAACTCCATTGGGGTTGCCAGGGCCTTTGGAGAATTGTGCTTTGCCCTGTACATCGTCGGTCCAACCCGGATAGGCATTGCCGATCACGTACGAGTTGGGTGCATAAGAGAGAGTCGTGATGTGCGCGACCTTTTTGATCGACAGAGCCTCTTCACCGGAGCCGATGTCACCGGTGTCTGCAGAGCACGCGATCAGCAGCGGGAGAACGAACAGGGCTAGGCGCATGGAGCCACGAGAGTGCACGACATATGCCGCCTCGACGGCCCACGGTTTTGCCTCTATTTCGTTCTGAAGTCTTGGGCGCGATGCACTGGGTGATGTGCCGAGATCCCAGCGAGACGATCCAGGACCGACACTTCGACTACGGTCTCTGCGATGAGCAAGCTCGCATTACGCACGCTCGACCAACTCGCGATAGATGACGAACGCTCCTTTCACCGGGTCGCGCTCTATGGCGACTTGAAGAGGACACTCGAGCGCGCGAAGTACCGATTTCGGGTCATGGATAAACCCAATTGGGATCGGGCCCTGTTGCTCAATCTCACTTACTGGAATCCCGAGAGCGGCGGTGATGTCCTCGTCGGCGAAACCATCTCGGCGGATGTGGTCACACACGTGGCGTGGCACCATCTCGCTGCGCTCGCGCTGAGTCCGACAAAGAGCGGGCTGTCCGCGAGTGCGATGTTTTTGGGAGAATCAATCGCAAGCGCATTCGACTTGTACCTGGTTGGCCGCTTGCTCACAGATGCGCCGCGTTCGTCTTTTCTGGCGACGCAAGTGCCGGCGATGAGCGAAGTGGCCCAAAATGCAGGCCTTGGCGCGAAGGCGTTCGAGGCTTTGCTGTTGCGCATCGCGCGCTCGCCTGACCGCGCGTTCGCCGATCTACGCACGCTTCTGTTCGACGCGACGACCGCGCTCCATGAGAGTCGTGATGCGAAGAGCGCATTGACCGCGCTCGGGAAGTTTGATCGACACCCACTCGCGCCCCTGTTGCATCACTACGAGCTTTCGAATTGGGTCTTGTATGCGCGCGCCTATGGCAAAAAGGGCGTGGACCGAAAAGTCGCGGTCGTTGATCGCGCACTGCGCAAGAGCGATGCGCTCATGTGGTTGACGCGGCAATGGCTCTCGCAGCCATGACATCGAGGTCAGACTTTCGATCGACGGTTGGCGGTCTTTTCCAAGAAACTCCGTAGTTACTTGGTCGATGAGATGGCACGTGAGTCGCACCTCACGGAGGAGCGCGTCATGGCTCACACCACCGAAAAACTGATCGAACGCGCTCGCCGATTTCACAGTCGTGGCGAGGACCGTAAGGCGCTGGTCGCCTTGCGCGAGGCCTGCCTGCGCGACGATCGCGCCGCATGGGTGTGGACTCTCTATGGGGTTTGGCTCTCCGAAAGGGGCAACATTCAAGAGGCCGAGCGCGTTCTGCTGCATGCGTTGTGGCTCCGTCGCCAAGCGAAAGACGAGGGTCGCACGCGATCGACTGAGCAACTGCTCTCGCAAATTCGCATGGCTGCCTGAGACTGCGCATTAGTTCAGCTGACCATGTTGACTTGCGCATCGGCCTGCGCGCGGCTAGGTTTCGCGTCCCCATGGCACGAGTCACCGTAGAAGATTGCCTCGAGCGCGAAGAGAACCGCTTCGCACTCGTGGTCTTGGCCGCAACCCGCACGCGTCAGTTGATGAAGGGCGCTCACCAGTTGGTTCACTCCAAGAACAAGCCGGCAGTCACTGCTCTGCGCGAGATCGCCGCTGGTAAAGTGCACTTCGATCGTGACTCCAACGAAGCCGTTGCCGAGTGGATCGTCGCCCAAAAAGCCAAAAACACCATCCTCTGATTGGTGCGTCTCTGCTGCGAGTGAGCGGCATGACTTGACGGTGGGCCCTCATCGGCCTTTCATCGGGGTCATGCCTACACTGCTCGAACAACTCAAAACGATGACCGTCGTGGTCGCGGACACCGGCGACTTCCATTCGATCGAAAAGTTTCGCCCGCGCGACGCCACCACCAACCCATCGCTCATCACAACGGCGGCGCAGCTGCCGGCCTATGCGTCCGTCGTCGAGCAGGCGCTCGTGGTCGCGCGCAAAGACGCTGGCGCGGACGCCACGAAAGAGCAGATTGTTTCACGCGCGATCGATCGATTGGCCGTGGAGTTTGGTCTCGCCATCTTGAAGATCATTCCAGGTCGCGTGTCGACGGAGGTGGACGCTCGCTTGTCGTTCGACACGCAGGGAACGATCGACAAGGCGCGATCGATCATCAAGCAGTACGAAGCTGCGGGGATAGGCAAAGAGCGCATCTTGATCAAGACGGCTTCGACGTGGGAAGGCATCTGCGCCGCTGAAGCGCTCGAAAAAGAGGGCATTCATTGCAACCTCACCCTGCTGTTTGGCATGCACCAAGCGGTGGCCTGCGCGGAGGCAAAGGTCACGCTGATCTCGCCGTTCGTCGGTCGCATCCTCGACTGGTACAAAAAGCACGAAGGCAAAGAGAGCTACGCGCCGGCAGAAGATCCTGGTGTGGTGAGCGTCACCCGCATCTACGAGTACTACAAGAAGCACGGCCACAAGACCGAGGTGATGGGCGCGAGCTTCCGCAACATCGGAGAGATCATCGAACTCGCAGGCAACGATCTGTTGACCATCTCGCCGCAGCTTCTCGCGGAACTCGAGAGCAGCACCGCGACCCTCGCGCGCAAGCTCGATCCAGCCAAAGCCATGGCGCTCGACATTCCAAAAATTACGATGAACGAAGCTATTTTCAGGGCGATGCACGAAAAGGATCAGATGGCCAAAGACAAGCTCGCCGAAGGCATCGATGGCTTCACCAAAGCGCTCGTGTCGCTCGAGAAGATGATCGGCGAGCGACTCGACAAGGTGGGCCCAGGAGCGCGCGCTTGAAGCGGGTCGACCTTTCGACGGCCGCCATCGCTGGAGTGTTGGCGTTGCTCAGCACTGAAGCGTGCAGCAAGCGCGCAGAGAGCGCGAATCCCGCAAGCGTGACGAACGAACCAACGCGTGTCGCGCCGATGCCCTCGGCGTCTGCACAAGCAACACCGCCACCCCCGCCGTTAGGCACCGCGCCTGCGCCAAGCGCCGTGGCCGCGACCACAACCGATGCTGGCGTCGACAAGCCGAAAATGAGGGCCCCTGGAACGATGTCTTCATCGGGGCAGGCGAGCTGCGGCGCTGGCACCTGTGCAGCGGACCCCAAAAAGAAGAAGTGATCGTCAGCGACAGCGCTGAATCGACGACGCCTTCGGCTTGTTGCAGCCAAAAGGTAGGTTGGCCGAGCAGGTGACGAGACTCCCAGTCGATCCGCAACCTGTGGGTTGCTCGAAATACTTGTCCTGACAGCCAGCGCAGTCGGTGCCGGCGTGGATCTCTTGTTCGGA
>JAYVXK010000459.1:0-6297 GCA_043785265.1 Myxococcales bacterium
AGCGAGCATGATGTTCGTACGCAGAGTCGTCGTGCTCACGCTTGCCTGCTTTGCGACGTCAGTCATTGCGACCGGCGCGCGCGGCGATACGCACGACCACGACAACTTCCGCGAAGACGCCATCCTCTGCGAAGAGGCCATCGCGCATGTGATGGAGTGCTGTCCCCGTTTCGATCCGTCGACCGTGAGTTGCTACCACTTCTTCGACTCGACCACGGAGGGTTGTCACACCACGACGTCGTCCGGCGAGCCCGCGTTGACGGTCGCAGAGTCTCGCTGCATCTTGAGTTTGGATTGCCACCGTCTAGAAGCGGCTGGCTGCGGGAAAGATCGCACGTCGGTGTGCAAGTGAAGTGGCGCGCGGTCGCAGCGGGCGGGTTGCTGCTGCTTGGCCACTCGGCCCACGCTGACGACTCCGTGTACGCGGACGAACACCGCCCCACGCAAAAACGTACGGCCGTCGAGGTTCGCGCAGAGGTGGGCTACGTTCGACATCGCTTCTACAACCTTCCCATCAGTGCATTCGATGCTTCCATCGGTCTTGGGATCTCTTGGGCGCAGCGATTGTCGATCTACGGAATGTTCGACATGCAAGTTGGGAAGCTGCTCCACCTTGGAGAGGCGACCTATCGCACCGGGGTTGCGCTGGAGCTCGTGTTCGGTCGCGTACGTGTGCCGTTTGGTTTCTTGCTCGGTGCGATGAACATCACGCGCGTCACTTCGGGACCGGACATCCTCGGCTTCGTGGTCTCCATGTTCGTTGCTCCAAGCGTCGACATCGTTCGCATCAACGGCAACCACGCCGTGTTCTTGGCCACGCGACTCGAGTGGGGCGGCGGTGGGGGCGCCTCACTCTGGGGCCCCAGCGTCACGCTGGGTGCGCGCTACTGACTCGGTAGTTCGCTGCAGCTCAACGGCATCACGTCGTGATCGCCCATCGGCATGGTACTCACGCCACGACTCTCACGATGCTACCGTGGACAGATGACCAGCCGGCGGACGCTGCTCAGTGTGCTGACCGTTGGTCTCGCGGCTGTCGATGTAGCGACGGCGTGCGCTGGGAAGATCGCGACTCCTAGCCGGGGGACGATAGGTCAACCCTGCCTACTCGATGGCACCTGCAACATGGGACTGACCTGCGTCAGCAACGCGTGTGTGGCGCTTGATGCAGCCGACGTCGCGGTCTACTCCGCACTCGACGACAGGTCGAAGTGGTCCACCTTCGACACCACCACCGTGAGCGCAACAGCGACCGGGTTCCAGGGTGCAGCGTTCGACGGGCGCTACCTGTACTTCGTGCCGAACTCCAATCTCGGCGGTCTCGATGGTGTGGTGGTGCGCTACGACACTCAGGCGGTCTTCACCACTGCAGAGTCTTGGTCGACCTTCGACATGAGCACCGTGGACGCAGGCGCGAAGGGGTTTTTGGGTGCAGCGTTCGACGGGCGCTACGTGTACTTCGTGCCGGGCGGTGCCAACACGCTCGTCGGACGACTCGACACGAAAGCGTCATTCACTGCCGGCTCATCGTGGTCGACCTTCGACATGACGACCGTCAACGCAACGGCCAAGCGCTTCGCTGGTGCAGTGTTCGACGGACGCTACGTCGACTTCCTGTCCTCCGATGGCCTCGCGGCGCGCTACGACACGCTGGGCACATTCACTGCCCGCAGCTCGTGGTCGACCTTCGACGTGACGACCGTCAACGCAGCTGCAAGGGGGTTCGTGGGTGGCGTCTTCGACGGACGCTACGTCTACTTTGCGCCCTCGAGTCACTCCACCAAAACCGCGGTGGTGTTCGATGCTCTCGCGGCGCGTTACGACACGCAGTCCGCTTTCACCAACGGCGCCTCGTGGTCGACCTTCGACACGACGACCGTGAACGCGGATGCGAGGGGCTTTTTGGGTGCAGCCTTCGACGGCCGCTACGCGTACTTCGTGTCTCTCTTTGGAAAGGCTGGAGTTGACGGTGTGGTCGCGCGCTACGACACACATGCACCCTTCATGACGATGGACTCATGGTCCACGTTTGACACCGCCACGCTCGGACCTTCCCCTGGTGCAGGACTCTTCATCGGTGCAGCGTTCGACGGGCGCTATGTGTACTTCGTGCCGAGCTGGAACCCAGTAGGTCTCGTCGCACGCTACGACACGAAGTCCGCATTCACGGCGAGCGGTTCGTGGGCGACGTTCGACATGAAGACCCTCACGACGTCGCGTTTTGCATGGGCGGCGTTCGATGGCCGTTACGTCTACTTCCTGCCTCTCAGCGGTGGCATCGTCGCGCGCTTCGACGCGAAGTCGCCCAGCGCGCTGCCGCCAGGTTTCGCGCATGGCTCGTTCTTTTGACTGCACATCAGAAGAACAATTGAATCCCGCGCGCTTGCTCGATCTGCTGCGGCGTTTCCCGTTCCCGTTCCGGTCGTCCTCCGGTCTCGCTCATCGACGTGATCCACACTAGTCTCGTCCAGTGATGCGAAGAATCATGCTTGCCTGCGCGACGGGCCTTGCGGTTGCGGTCACTCTCTACCTGTTGGCGCTGCCTGGGTGTGGAGGTCAGTCCACGCAGACCACGCCGCCGTGCACGCAGGGAGACGGATCATGGTTCCGTTCCGCATCCGATCCGAAGTGCTGCGCGCCCGTGCACAACCAATACATGTGCTCTCCTGCTGATGCGTCCGCGGACGTGGCGACCTGCGCTCCCTGGGAAACGAACAACGACGACGCAGCAATCGGTGCTCGGTTTCCCGTGGGTTGCTCGGTCAATCTCACCTCGTGCAACCCGTTCTACGAGGGCAGTCCTCAGCCGTGCGGGTGCGACCGTCTTCCAGACGGAGCGGCAGCGTGGACATGCGGCATCTAGTTGTGACGTGAGCGGGAACGGGGACGGGGACAGGGCGGGGACAGGGACAGGGACGGGGACAGGGACAGGGACAGGGACAGGGACGGGAACTGGGGATTTCGCGACGCCGCGGAAGAACTCGCCTACGGTCCACTCTCAGATGAACCCGACACGTGACCAGTTAACAGGAGCCGTCTTTGGCCTCCTGATAGGCGATGCGCTCGGCGTCCCCTACGAGTTCACCCCTGCGGATCAAATCCCTCCAACGTCTCTCATCGAAATGGTCCCGCCAGAAACCTTCCCACGCGCTCATCGCACGGTTCCACCAGGCACATGGTCTGACGACGGCGCCCAGGCGCTCTGCCTGCTTGCATCTCTTCTCGATCGAGGTCGCCTCGATCCCCTCGACCTCTCTCAACGCATTCTCTCCTGGTACGAGCACGGCACCATGGCGGTCGACGGACGCGTCTTCGACGTCGGCATCCAAACGACCACCGCTCTCCGTGCGCTCAAGTCTGGCGTTCCTCCGCTCGAAGCAGGTCCCTCGGAAGAGCGCGACAACGGCAACGGGTCCTTGATGCGAGTTCTGCCTCTCGCCTTGTGGCACCGCGGATCGGACGCCGAGCTCTGCGCCGACGCCTATGAGCAATCGCAGATCACCCACGGACACGCGCGCTCGCGTGTGTGTTGCGCGCTGTACTGCCTATGGGCGAGGCGCATCATGACAGGTCACGATCAACCCTGGGGCGACGCAGTCACCACGATGCGCGCATTGATCTCGCCAGGCAGCGCCGAAGACGAAGCCATCGAGTTTCACATCCGCCCCGATGACCCACCCGAAGGTCAGGGCTCTGGCTACGTCGTCGACACCTTACGGTCTGCACGCATGGTCGCGAGGCTGGGCTCTTTCGAGACTTCCGTTCGCGCGGCGATCGCACTGGGCAACGATACCGACACGACCGCATGCGTCGCAGGTGGCATCGTCGGACTTCGCGATGGGTACGAAAGCATCCCTGTTCGCTGGCGGGACGCCCTCCGCGGCCGCGAACTGGTCGATCCCCTGATCGAGCAACTTTGCGCTAAGACTGAGTAGAGGGAGTGTCGAACTCGTTCACGTCGCGCGCGCCGCACGCAGCCATGGGTCGGCGAATCGATGATGTGATCGCGCCGGTCCGGTTGGCGATGACCCTCGAGGTCACCAGCCAACCGAACGAACCGCGAATCCTCAGGGCAGAGTCACTGCGTTCGTGTCGAGAGTCACCGCTGCGATTCGCGCAAGCGCCCGGCCGTCTAGTGTTGCGCCGGTCTGGATGGTGATGGACTGATCAGCCATGATCGTCCCCTTCATGACCGAGTAGGTTCCGAGAGTCGCAGAGCTGCCGACTTGCCAGAACACATTCGAAGCGAGCGCGCCCCCTGCGAGGATGACGTGCCGTCCCGTAGTCGCCACGAACGTAGTCGCCATCTGGAAGACGAACACCGCCCTGGAGTCGCCCTTCGCGTCGAGTGTGAGATCCCCCGAGGAGATTTCCAGACCGCTGGTCGACTTGTACAGTCCTGGAGCGAGTGTGAGTCCACCGAGGTTGCCCGCGATGCCGATGGGGCAGTTCACGCGACCCGCTGCGTCGTTATAAGCAACCGTCAGATCCAAGTTCGCGTTGGCTGAAGTCGGATCCGCGCTGTGCTGCGTCCCCACGAGGATCCCAGGCAAGAAGCCAGTGACCGCAGTCCCAGGGCTCACGCCGAGGTCTCCCGTCACCACAGTCAGACCTGTGTTGGTCACTGTCGAGCCTGCAAGGATCGCGAACCCTCCGGCGCTCTGCAAGTTCACCCGTGTCTGCGAGCACTGGTTGAGAGTCTGACCTTGAGATTCCGCCGAGCCCGAAGACTCATTGCCGCACGCCGCGAGAGAAACAAGAACTGACAAGAGGATTCCGATTCGGAGACTTTTCATGACGGGCCCTACGCACTTGCCGTGCCGCCCCCGTTTCGCTCGCCGATTGGCTGAGCTTTCGCGTTCTCGAACACAGTTGCCACAGCGCACCCGTCGTCCAAAGGTAACGCTCGCCGAGGTGTGGGTTACCGACTGGTAGCGCTCAACCTCCGTACTCATCGCGGTACTCCTGCGGAAAATCCCTCGTCGCGCTCTGAGGGTGCCTGGCGAGAGCTTGATGGACTTGCGTAGCGTCCTCTGTCGATAATGCCCGAAGTGAAGCAAGGCCTCCCTCTGGCGGCGCACGCGACTTATCTCATCGCGACGGTTCGTCACGCCCTGACCACGAATGGCGCATGGACACGCGCGTCGGTGCTCGAACGCAAGTGGCGTCCGTGGCGGCAGCGACTCACTGCAGAAGATCTCGAGCACGCAACGCACGATGGAGGCTTCTTCCTCGCGTATGTGAAAGGCATCCTTGCGCCCGAGTCCGCGCTAGGAGGTCGCGCCGATTCGGTTGCATCGCTCACCAACCGAGTGCCACGCCACCGCGTCTTGCGTCTGACACTCCACGAGGCAGAGCAGGCGAAGGTCTCGCACCTCACACTCACGAGCAAGCATGGTGCGCTCGATGAAGTGCCGATCGACCTGCCATGGATCGATCTCGTGCTGTATCCATCCGGCGCGGGCTTCTTGGTCATGAAGCTCCAGCTCGCCAAGGAAGAAACTCTCGCCACACTCGTTCGCGTGAACGCGCAAGCGCGCACCCTGCAGCCGCCGTCGCTCGGGTGGGAGATCGCCAAGCTGCGCGTGGGCGAGCGCACCTGCACGATGAGGGAGCTCATCGCAGATCTCCTCGAAGGCACCGTCGAACCGCTCGGTCACGGCCGCGCGCAGCTGCTGACGTTCGCATGCGTCGATGTCCCGACGGGCCTCGAGTGTGGAGAGTTTCCGAGCGCGGAAGATCGCCTCGCCTACGAACTCTCGACATGCGTGGGTGTCGACGCCACTCTGGCTGATCCAACCTGGGCACCAAGCAGTGAGCAGGTTGCGTCTCTCGTGCGAGCAAGTCGTTTCGCGCCATGGCGTGTGTGGCGAGCCTTCCTGCTCAAAGAGTGCTTTGGTGTTTTGGCCACGCGGGCCAGCGCGTTCACGACACGCGCGCTGCCCCGCACGATCGAAGGCATCTACCTTCCCTTGTACCTCTACGCGCTCCATCAACGCGAGATGCTCACACGCTTCTCCGACGCGCTCGTCGCACGCGTCGCCGATGGAGATCTCGAGCTCGGCGAAGTCCGTCGACTGGTCGCAGCGTTCGTGGATTTTCGTCACCGCTATTGGCTGGGCGAGGTCACCCGCAGACCTCTTGGTGGCGACCTGTATCGCAAGATGCAGCAAGGACTGGAAGTCACCGCGCTCTTCGATCTTGCGGCACACGCAGCGCAAGACGTGAAGTCGTTCCACGAAGAGCGTCGCAGTCAGCGCATGTCGATCCTCATCAACATCCTCACGTTCGGCTTCG
>JAYVXK010000460.1:0-6295 GCA_043785265.1 Myxococcales bacterium
CACCCCGCGCCCGTACATCGGCGGCCAAGCCGTGATCGAAGGCGTCATGATGCGCGCGCCCACGTCGATCGCGGTCGCGCTGCGTCGTCGCGACGGCACGATCACAGTGCGTGAGCGAGCCATCCAAGACGACCGCAAGGGATGGGCAAAACTCCCATTTTTGCGCGGGATCGCCTCTCTCGTGGAGTCGCTGCGCATTGGCAACGAGGCGCTCCGCTTCTCCTCCGAAAAACTCCAAGAAGATTGGGACGGCGAAGCCCCACCGCCCACGCTCGGCACCAACGTGTTCGCACGCGCTGGCCTGACCCTTTGGATGCTCACCACCCAAGACGCGCCCACTCCCACTGAGACCAAGAGCGGTGGCGGCGGGATGGTGCTCATGGTCGTGCTGATGGTGGGCATCCTCTTTGCGCTGCCGCAGATTTTTGCGAGCGGAATGCTCAAGCTGATCGGAACCGATCTGCCCGTGCAGTCAGCAGGCAATCAAGCCATCACGGGGGCGTTCAAGCTCGCCATCGTGCTGGGCTACATGCTGGCGATCCGGCGGGTTTCCCTCATCCGGCGCGTGTTTCAGTATCACGGGGCCGAGCACAAAACGATCACGACCTACGAAGCCGACGAGCCCCTCGACGTGGAGCATGCGCGCTCCAAGACGACGCGTCACCCTCGCTGCGGCACGACTTTTTTGGTGATGGTCGTCATCGTCTCGGTGTTGATGTTCACTCTCTTGGGTGCGCTTCTTCCGGCCATTCAAACGGGAAACAAAGTCACTGACACGCTGGTTTTTTTGGCGATCAAACTGCCTTGTATTCCGATTTTGGTCGGGTTCACGTTCGAGTTGCAGCGCCTCTTTGCGCGCTATTGCACGACGGGTCCCTTGAGTTTGCTGCTCGTGCCGGGCTTTTTGGTTCAGCGCATCACGACGATCGAACCAGACGACGCTCAACTCGAAGTCGCGCTCGCCTCTCTGCGAGCCACACTCTTCCGCGAAGAAGGCAAAGGAGAAGTCGGTGCGAGCGAAGTCGACTTCGAGAGCTACGAAGCCATCGCCGCTGCGGAGAGACTGCGCCCCGCGGCCTAATTTCCCATGCTTCCCATCGATCGCCTCGAGCAACTCTCGCGCAGGTACGTAGAACTCGACGACCTGATGTGTCGTCCGGACGTGCTCGGCGATCGCCAGCGCCTCTCGAAGTTGAACAAAGAGCGCGGGGAGATCGAACCCGTCGTCCAGCAGTTTGGGCGCTACCGCGACGTGCTGCGCAAACTCGAAGAAGACCGCGCGGCCCTCGCGGATCCCGAACTCAGAGAACTCGCCGAGATGGAAATACCTGAATTGAATCAGGAGAAGAACATCCTCGAATCGGCCATTCAGCTCATGCTGTTGCCGACGGATCCCAACGACAAGAAGAACACGATCTTGGAGATTCGATCGGGTGAGGGCGGCGAAGAAGCGTCTTTGTTCGCGGCCGATCTATTCCGTATGTATGGCCGCTACGCAGAGACGCAGGGCTGGACCGTCGAGGTCCTCTCCTCGAGCGAGAGCACGACAGGCGGTTACAAGGAGATCATCGCCCTCGTCACGGGACGCGATGTCTACTCTCAACTGCGCTTCGAGGGTGGCGTTCACCGTGTTCAGCGGGTGCCCGCGACAGAAGCGCAAGGCCGTATTCATACGTCGACCGCGACGGTGGCCGTGCTGCCCGAAGCAGAAGACTTCGATGTGGTGCTCGAAGACAAGGACCTCGAGATCAGCATCGCAGCGAGCGGCGGGCCAGGCGGGCAGGGGGTCAACACGACCAACAGCGCCGTGCAGATCATGCACAAGCCCACCGGCATGATCGTCAAATGCCAAGACGAGCGCTCGCAGCTCAAAAACAAAGCCAAAGCTTTGAAGGTACTCAGATCACGTTTGTTCGACATCGAACGCGAAAAGCGCGACGCCGCGGAGGCAAAAGAGCGCCGCAGCATGGTCAGCACGGGCGAGCGAAGTCAGAAGATCCGCACGTACAACTATCCGCAAAATCGCGTCACCGATCACCGCATCCGTCTCACGCTCAGCAAACTCGATCGCGTCGTGGGCGGAGATCTGACCGAGGTGATCACCGCGCTGCGCACGCACAGACAAGCCGAGTTGCTTCACGCAGTCGGCGCAGGCGAGGCTCCCTCTCTGCACGGGGCCGACGATGACGCCTGAGCGTGCGGGCGCTCTCACCTGCGCGATGGCGCTCGTGCCTGGCCTGTACGGTCGCAACAAGCTCTTCGGTTTCTTTCGCGATCCTGTCGTGATGCACGCGCGATCGCGGGCGCGGCTGATTCGCAGTGTGATTCGACAACTGGCGACCGGGACCGCGACCAAAGTCGTCGCCACGCGAGGCGTGCCTTGTATCGTGACCTACGAGGTACCCAGTCTGCACATGTCGCGTCGCGTGGAATTGTCCGAGCTCGAACTCGCGTGTCTGTCTTTTTTGGCTGCTCGCTCAAAAATCGCAGGATTTCCTCTCGCGCCCGGCGATCGAGCCTCTCTCGATGTTGCGCTCGCGACGCTTCCCACCGCACCAAGGCTCGACGCGCACCGCGCGTGATTGGACACGCATGTTCGGCAAGCTCATCGATCTCGCTCGTCTCGCAAGCGTCGGCGGCTACATGTACAAAGACGCGCACTACTTCGCGATGCGAGTCTCGATTGACCCCCATCGTGCTCGCGCGTGGCTGCCAGCAGGCGTGTCGCTCACCAACCCACCGACCGCGACTGTTTTCGTGGCGCAATTTCCGTGGACGAGTTTCGGCTCGACCTACGAAGAAGCGGGCATCTTGCTCCACGTGAGACGGCGACTTCGACGAGCGGTGTTCTGCCCGTGGATGGTGGTCAACGACGACGTCGCACTGGTTTTTGGCCGCGATATTCTTGGCTACCCAAAGAAGATGGCTCGCATCGACATCACGCGCGAAGGCGACTCGTTCACAGCCGAAGCAGAGCGTCGCGGCACCGTGATCATGCAGGTGCGTGCGAAACTCGGCCCAGTCGTGCACGACGCCCCGCCGATGCTTGGTCAGCGCGCACTCAATGTCCGTGGCGCTCCAGGCAGCCGCTCTCAACGCTTCGTTTCGTTCACCCCGCGCGAGCGCATCGTCGAGGTGCGCAGCGCCACCGCAGAACTCAGTGTGTCTTCTGCCAAGCCGGTCAACGAAGTCTCGGCCGTCGTTCGAGACAATCTCGAATCACTCGGAATTGGCACTGTTCAACGCGCGCATCTCTATCGCGTGGACATCGGCGCGTGGCGACTCCCGAGCGAAGGCGGTCGCGTCAGCACCAGCTTCGCGCTGCGATCACTCGGCGCTCGATTCTTGTGACCTCAACGCACCGTTGGCGTCCGCGGCGCGCGCCGTCTCTCGGCTAATCTCATATGGCGCGAGATCGAACTTGCGTGTTCGTTTGCGAAACTCGAACGTAAAGCCCGGCCATAATGTGGTGTTGCGACCCGACGCGGAGATGTACCAACTCTTGCAGCCAGTCGCCCAAATGGTCTTCGCGAGCCGAGTCTGGATCTCTTGGTTGAAGCTGGTTTGAGCCTCTCTGCGAATCTCCACGCTCGCGAGCGCACGTGTCTTCATGGTCTTGAGGGCGTCGATCACATAAGCCACTTGCGATTCGATCATGTAGACCATCGAGTTATGGCCTAATCCAGTATTGGGTCCGAACACGACAAACAGGTTTGGAAAACCCGATATCGTCGTTCCCAAATAAGCCTCGGGAGACTCGCGCCAAACCTCTTTGAGTTCGCGCCCGCCGCGGCCTCTGACCTCGAACGGTGCCTCGAAATCGGCCACGTGGAAGCCCGTCGCGTACACGATCGCGTCAAACTGACGGTGCTGGCCGTCGCGCGTGACGATGCCGTCGGGCACGATCGATTCGATGGAGTCCGTCACCAACTCGGTAGTGGGCAGTTGCAGTGCTGGATAGTAGTCATTCGAAATCAAAACTCGTTTGCAGCCCAATCGATACTTGGGAGTCACTTTTGCGCGCAACACGGGATCCGATATTTGCTTCTCGCGGTGGACGCGCGCCTGCCACTCGCCGAGCTGCATGACCCGCTCGTTGCCCAAGAAGCCGAGAGCAAACAGCTCGTGCCGCGCATAGAGAGCACCACGCGCGAGCTTTTGTAGAGCGGGGAACTTGCGATACGCGGACTTTGCATTGGGCCGAATCGCTCGATCGTTGCGCGGAACGATCCATGGGGCCGTGCGTTGAAATACGCTGAGTTTGCCGACGATCGGTGCAATCGACGGCACGATTTGAATCGCGCTCGCGCCGGTACCAATCACGGCGACACGCTTGCCTGCGAGGCTTGCGTCGTGGTCCCAACGCGCGGAGTGAAAGGTCTTGCCGGTAAACGATTCTGCGCCAGGCACGTCGGGCAGCGACGGTCTCGAGATGCCACCGCACGCAGAGATCAACGCACGTGCGCGATGCCGAGACCCATCCGACGCGAGCACCTCCCACGTGGCCGATCGCTCATCCCACGTCGCGCGAACGACCGAAGTGTTGAATCGGATCAGCGGCCTAATGCCATATTTGTCGGCGCAGTGATTGAGATAAGCCAATATCTCTTTTTGCGGAGCAAACGTGCGTGACCACCCCGGATTGGGCTCGAACGAGAACGAGTAGAGATGCGATTCGATGTCGCACGCCGCACCCGGATAGTGATTGTCCCGCCACGTCCCACCCACGCTGTCCGATTTTTCAAAGACCAAGAAGCCGCCGAGGCCGGCTTGTTTCAGGCGGATTGCGCTGCCGAGGCCCGAAAACCCAGTGCCTACGATGATGGCTTGGAGGACTTCCATGGGCGGGAGAATGGATCGCTATTGAACATTAGTCAATAGTCGGAGTCCCGGTCCCCGCACCTGCACCCGTCCCCGTCCCCGCCCCGTCCCCGTCCCCGTCCCGTCTGCTCATTGCGTCCGTTGCGAACATGCTGTTCGATCGGGTCATGTTCTTCTCCAACGCTCGCAACAAAATCGTCGGGTGGGTCATCATCGAGTCGGTCCACGTGCTTAATGTGTTTCGCAATCCCGAGCCGTGGCCCACGCTCGATGACTTGTTCGAATATCCGGACGAATCGTTTGGACGAACCGTTGCCGAGTTTTTGCGCGCGCGTAGTTTGCCCTTCAAGACGCGCTACGAAAACCACGACGCCATTCACGCGATCCTCGACTACGACGTCGACTCACGCGGGGAGATGGAACTGCAGGCTTTCATGTGGGGCAATCGCAGCTCATCATTCGCCGGACACATCCTCTTCGTCTGGGGTGGTCTGATGTTGCCGGAGTATTGGCCTGCGATGCGACGCGCGCATGCTCGTGGTCGTGCTGCCCGACCGATCGAAGAGGCAAAGCTCCCGCATCGACTCCGGGAGACGATCACGAACATTCGTGATGGGCTCGAGCCCTGCGCAGCATGAACTAGGCAAAAAACCGCCACCGCGAGGCAGATGTCCGATGGGCTCGCGCTCGCGCGTCGGTCCACTGTCCGTCACATCGCTTGACGGTGGATGTGGCGGCAGGTAAGTGAGCGAACGTTTTCCGACTTAGCTCAGTTGGTAGAGCAGGCGGCTGTTAACCGCCGGGTCGCAGGTTCGAGTCCTGCAGTCGGAGCTGAGAGGGCACGGTAGTGAGAGAATCCGCGGCCCCTCAAAAGGCCGCGGTTTCTGTCTGGATTTGGCTGGGCGCTCGTGGGTGCGAATCGGGCCGCCGGGCGCGTCGACTCTCTACACCCCTACCTCGGCGGTCTTCGCGACGATGATCGCGCGGTCGTCGTGAAGCTCGACGCGCTCGATGAGGTGCATCGCATAGGCGCGTCCGACGTCGTGGTCGGCGGTGACGAGCGCGCGCCATGTCTCGGCGAGATCGCCGACCGCGAGCACACGACGCGTCGCGATCCCTTGGAGTGCCTCGACGCGCGCGGGCGCGCACACGACGTCCGCGAGGTATCCGAGCACCGCCGCGTCGAGCACCTCCGTCGCTACGCGCACTCCGGGACACTCCTCCTTGCCCGCGCGGCAGTACGTCCTGCAGCTGTAGTAGCAGTAGCGGTATCGATTCCCGTCGACCTTCTTACCTGACGTCTCGAGCTGGCAGCTGGCGCGACATCGGCCGCAGACCACGAGGCCGCCGAGAACACGCGGCTGCGCGACGGCGCGCCCGCCGGCGGAGCCGAGGTCACGCTCGTGTCGCAGGCGTAGCGCCAGCGCGTGCACATGGGCGTCGACGATCGGCGTCACCGGGATCGAGAGCCACT
>JAYVXK010000461.1:0-1851 GCA_043785265.1 Myxococcales bacterium
ACGATCGACGGGCGACTCACGAAGCTTCCAAGGGGTTAGAACAAGCGGCAAAACAATAGGCGAATATGGTCGATCCTACCAGCACTGGCCAAGGAACCCGCCGGCTTGTGCTCCCACCTATCCCCCTTCGAGGTACAAACGGGTTGCTGCATCTGCTACTGGCCACGGTCCTGGTGTTTCCACATTCTCGCGTGGAGTTGTTGCCGTCTTGACCGTCTCGCCTGATCTCCGCCGCGTAGACTCCGCCTTTGTGAGTCGGAGAGTGCGCGTGCTGTTCATCAACGACACCTCTCGCAATGGTGGTCCTGGGCGCAGCTTGTTTTCGATCCTCAAGTTCATGGATCCCGACCGCGTCCATCGAACCGTGCTCTTGCCTCGACCGGGAGTGGTGAGCGAGTTGCTCGCTCCTGTTGCAGACGAGATGCTCTTTTTGCCATCCCTCGTGGAAAATCCGATCGAGCCGCTCACTCGCGCCATGGAGCGCCGAGACTTCGACGCGCCCAAGCTCCTGCAGGCCGCACGCGCCATCGCGAACGTGGGAAAAGCAGCCTTTGCAGTGCGACAATTGACTCGGATCGCCAAAAAAGGTCGCTTTGACCTTTTGTACTGCAATGGAACCAACGCTGACTTTGCTGGCGGCGCGGTTGCGTGGACGAGCGGCGTGCCCGCGCTCTGGCACGTGCGGTACACGTCGGTGCCCAAGGCCGTTCAAGGCGTCCACGATCGTCTCGCGTCGAGCGCTGGCGTCAGACGGATTCTCTGCGTCTCGCATGCGGCTGCGGGGCTTTTTCCGCATTGCAAGTCGAAGACGCGAGTCATTCACAACGCACTCGATACGCACGAGTTCGCGCGCGGAGCCGTAGAGCCGCTCCTGCGCAAAGAGCTGTCGCTGGGATCCGACGTCGTCATTTTCGGCAGCCAGGGACGCATCTTGCCGCGCAAGGGATACGTCGAGATGGTGCGAGCCGCGAAAATCGCTCTCGATGGCATGAGCAGGGATGAGAAACTGAGGGTTCATTTCGCGGTGCTGGGCGATACGCCAGAGGACATCGCTCCGGACCACCTGACGGAATGCAGGGATCTAGCCAGTTCGTTGGGCATCCAAGATAAGTTCAGTTTCTTGGGATTCCGCGAGGACGTGCGACCCTACGTGTGTGACTTCGATGTCGCGGTTGTCCCGAGCGTCTATGCCGATCCCTTGCCTAGAGCCGTCATCGAGACCATGGCTTTTGGGATGCCTGTGATCGCGTTCGATGTCGGCGGCGTGGCCGAGATGCTGGCAGATGGCGAAACCGGAACGCTCGTGTCTGCCACGCCCCCTGACGTCCCGGGGCTTGCGGTCCAGATGCTCCGGTATTTTCGTGATCCACCGCTTCGGCAAAAACAAGGGCGAGCAGCGCGTGAGCGCATCGAGCAGAGCTTCGACGCGCGCGCGCACGGTCGCGCGATCCAAGACGAGATCATTCGCACAGCGGGACTCGCCGCAAAGTCGGAGTAGCGCATGCCTGCGTGGAAGCGCGGCGTCGTACGTTTGGTCGACGCGAGCGGCAGACACCCCGCGATCGTATTGCTTCTCGCAGTCCTCGCGGTCTCGGCGACCTGGTTTTATGCAGCGACTCACTTCCAGGTCAGCTCTGATCTGCTCGAGCTGTTGCCACGCGATAGCCCTGGATTTCAGGCGTTCGAGCATCAACTGGGTCGTGTGGGAGGTGGCGCGTCTCTCATCGTGGTCGTCGAATCGCCCGATCGGACTGCCAACGAGAAGTTCATCGACACACTCGCGAAGGCGCTCGATGAAGACATGAAAGTGCATGCGTCATGCATGCAATCGTGCAACGGCGACCAAGCTTG
>JAYVXK010000462.1:0-6291 GCA_043785265.1 Myxococcales bacterium
TCGACAGCGTGCTCTACTTCTCGACATTCGCAGCGGCCTCCAACATGCAATCGTGCAACAGCGGTTCGGCCAAAATGTGGGGACGTGACTTCGTCATTCCGAAAGACCCCTCCGACCTCTCGCTTGGTGGTGTGCCCAAGCTGCAGCATCCTGTCACTCCGACCAATCCATTGCCGGACTCTGTCATCGTCGCCACGATCGATCCGACTCTCGCGGGCAAGGTCATCCCCGGTGTTAGTGTAAACTTCACACCAGCGTGCGCGACCATCAGTTCTGCAGCTGATTCGTACGTGGGTGGCTCACACTGGTCCGCCAGCAACGTCACCAGCGGCGACTATTCGTTGCTCGCATCTGCAGGAGCAAAGAACGGCAACGGCGGCGTGAAAATCGTAGGCGGCGGCAACGGTATTGCCTTGCCCAAGCCCAAGACCTCGACCATCGTCGACTCGTGGGCCGCCATCGTCGAGTGATGCGTCAAGATTGGCCGTTTGGTTCCATGCTCTCGCTTCCCTCTAACGCGCTCGCGCTCGCGCTGATGTTCGCATGCGGCGGATGCCGCAAGGACGAGCCGAACACCGTAGACCTCGTACCTACGGCGCTAGCGAGCGCGCCCCCCGTCGATCATCTCGCGAAAGGTGAGCTCATCGAAGGCACCGACAAAGCCCTCACCGTGGTCTTGCCGCGTGATCTGCACGTCGACAATGCGTTCGTCCGTGTCGTCTACGCGAGCGGCGCTGCATCTCCGGAGGACGTGGCCAATTACTTTCGCGCGCGAGTTCGCGACGGCTCGGTCACTCCAGGAGCGAGCGCCACGCTGTTCGAGAACGTCCGCGTTCCGGCAGCGCCCGATGTGCTGTTGCGCATTCGCGTGCAGCCGCGGGAAGACGGCGTGGGAACGAGTGTAGAAATTCGCGACGTGACACCTCCGCCGTCGCTCAATCTGCCAGATGACGAATCGCGCTGGAAATCAGCCGGTTTGAAGCCAAACGGCCAACTCGCCGATCCAAAGCACACGCAGTAGCTGTGGCTGCCATCGTGTCGCTCGTTGCTGCAGAGGGCGATGCACGGTACGAGAGACGGGTCGAAGTCTGAGGGAACCCAGTGTGATCCTGGGGCAGTGCCGCTACTGTGATCGGTGCAACCGAGAGCCAGACACCTCCGCTTCGATGCGGGCTCATTCGACTCCGCCCTCGAGCCGTCGCGCGCGCTACGCGACTGGAGGTTTCAGATGCGACTCACTCTTCTGTCTTTTTGGTTCTTGGGGGCCATCGTCGCCTGTAGCTCGACGCCGATCACTTCCGGTGACTGTCCAGCGGACGCCACACTCGTGGTGCTCACGGACTATTCGTCGAGTGGCGTAGGCACGTTCGAACGCGGAGGCGCCACACCGGCTCTCTTCTTTGGTGCGCAGCTCGGCGGTGATCCCGTCCTCGCACGAAGCGGTGGTCGATCTTTTTTCGTCGCGCGCGATCGAAGCACACTGTTCGAACTCAACCGATGCGGCCGCGGCGTTGCGACGATCTCCACGAAAATGGCCGGCGACCCAGCTCAAGTCGACCCGCAAGACGTGGCGGTGCTGCCCGACGGATCGCTGCTCGTCCCACGATGGTTGGTGCCCTCTGCGCTCGTGATCGACGCGCACGGTGCTCCTCGCAAGACGATCGATTTTTCGTCATTCGACGTGGATGGCAATCCGAACATGAGCGCCGCAACGATGACGACGCTCGACGGCAAACCAAAAGCGCTCGTGGTCCTCGAGCGACTCGACGACACCACGTCGCCACCGCGAGCCACACGCACGGGCGTGTTGGCGATCGTCGACGCCACCACTCTCGAAGTGCAAGGCTCGATCGATCTCGGTGCACGCAATCCTTTTGGACACGTAATCCCGCAAGAAACAGGGGTCCTTTGGTTCGCAGCCGTGGGCGACTTTTCGTCCGCGACAGACGCGCAGGCAGGCATCGTGCGATTCGATCCGAAGACACGCGACGCAAAGATCGTCGTGGCGGAGGCGGCTCTTGGTGGCAGCGTCGTCGACTTGGCATTCACGCGCGACGGAACGTGTGCTGTCGCACTCCTCGCAGATGCGAGTGCGGTAAACCGAACGTGGCTCGTGACGTTCGATCCCAACAGCGGAGCGATCGGAAAGACAGTGATGGGGCCAACGACTGGATTCGACCTGAGTGGAATGGCGTGGCTAAGCGACGGATCGTTCGTGGTCGGTGATCGGCGCCAGCGGCCGGGCATGGGGTACCCGCTGCACGTGATGACGCGGTCTGGAGTGTGCGAGCTGACGGCGGCCGAAGACATCATGATGCCAATGCCCCCGGGCGCGTTCGGACCGTAGGCGAGGAAGGGACCAAAAACAGCACTTGGCGCTCTCACATCGCCCGGAGTAGTGCTGCTCGCGTGAACGAACCGGTGCCGCCAAAACCTGAGAGCGATGCCTCGGTGAGCGCTGGCGACGTCGCGAGCCGCGCTGGCCGAGGCGGAATGGCGGTGCTCGCAGCGAAAGCGTTCTTCATTCTCGCGGGTGTGGCGCAGCAAGCAGGCCTGAGCGCGGCGCTCGGACAGGAAGGCTATGGCGCGCTCGCGCGTGTGCTGGCCGTATCCAACGTGGTGAACAATGTCGTCGTCGCGGGCTCGACGCAAGGCGTGAGCCGCGCGGTTGCGCACGCGCGTGGAGACGAGCCCGGTGCGATTCGCGGTGCGCTCCGCATTCATGTCGTGCTCGCAACTTTAACCGCGCTCGCGTTCGCGCTGGCCGCACCTTTCGTCGCCCGATTTCAGCGCGCACCAGAAATTACCGGCCCCCTGCTCGTGATGACGGGTGTCGTGCTTTCGTATGGTCTTTACGCTCCGCTCGTTGGATCGCTCAACGGGCGAGGCTTGTTCGTCAAACAAGCCAGGCTCGATGTCTTGTTCGCGGCGCTGCGCACAGGCCTGATGATCGCGGTGGCGTTCTCATTGCGCCATGCAGGGCAAGGGGTGCTTGGAGCAACTGTCGGCTTTGTCGTCGCAGCGGTGATCATTCTTCTGGTTGCGACGCGAGTGGCAGGAACCGGAAAGACCTCTGCCAATCCTGCTGTCGAGCGCGGCAACTATCTGCGCGCACTCGGACCGCTGGTGCTCGCGCAACTCTTCGTCAACTTGGTGATGCAGGCGGACATCGTGCTGCTTGGGCGCTACCTCGTCGACGGTGCCGAGAACATCGGACTTCGAGGAGCCGCTGCCTCCGATGCGGCCAACGCATGGGTCGCGGTCTACCGGGCGTGCCAGCTCTTTGCGTTCTTGCCGTATCAATTGCTTTTGAGTCTCACGCAGGTGCTCTTTCCGATGCTTGCGCACGCGCACGCCGAGAAAGACGCGGCCAAAGTGCGCGAGTACGTTTTGCGAGGGGCTCGCCTTGGAGCGATCGCCACGGGAGCACTCGTGTCGATCGTGGCAGCGACGCCTCAGTCGCTCATCGGCTTTTTGTATCACCCCAACATTGCGACCGAGGGCGCGCACACGCTGCGCATCCTCGCACTTGCGCAGGGCGTGTTTGCGATGCTCGCGATCGGCGGGACGATCTTGGCGAGTGTCAGCCGCGAACGAGCGGCCGCGGGCGTGACGCTGCTGGCGCTGTTGCTTTCGATCGCGGCGTGCGTGCTCACGGTACCCCGCGCCGACTTTGGAGAACCGCGACTCCTCGCGAGCGCGACTGCCGTCGGCGCAGCGCTTCTTTTTTCGCTCGTGGTTGCCGCGGCGCTCGTGAAGCGAGCGACCGGCGCGTTTGTACCTTTTGCGACAGCGCTTCGTGTCGTCCTCGCGGTCGCGATCACAGTCGCGGTAGGATCGCTCATACCCCCCACAGGCCGACTGATCACGCCTTTGGTCTGCCTGGCGCTCGGCGCGTTGTACCTCGTGCTGCTCACGGTCACGCGCGAACTGAGCAGAAGCGACGCTGATTCGCTGCGATCTGCGCTCCGGGCCCGGGCGCAAAAGCGCGAAGTCGATCGCTGACCGCGGGTTTGATATGAGGAGCGCATGCGTTGGCCAATCGTGATCATGCTCGGTGCAGCCCTGGGTTGCACGAAGGACAAACCCGTGACGATGGACAGTGGAGCGGCAGCCGTGTCGAGCACAGACCTCAGCCCCAATGCGTCGATGGCGGTGATCACCGTGAACGCCAAGCCATTCGCAGTCGCGAGCGTGAACGCCTTTCAAACCAATCGTGCTGGAGAGAAAGACCCCGAAAAAGCCGCCATCTTGCTCGCTACAATCGAAGACCCTTTGGGCAACACAATCACCTTCGACATTCCGTGGAACAAGGGAGTTGCGAGGGACATCGCAGGGGTGCGCGTGACCTGCGTGACCAGGTCAGGGACCTACTCCACGGAAACCGATGCGCACGCGAACGTGACGCGCGTGGACACCGATGATGCCGGCTATTTGTATGATGCCAACTTCGAGATTGCCGTGACCAACGCGGCGAAGGGCGAAACGCTCACGATTCGCGGACAATTCGATCGCCTCCGAGTAAAGCCTGCACTGCAGCATTTGCAGCGTCTTTGACGATCTCGGACGCGAGCGAGACCCGCTCGCTCGACGCCCTCGATCCCTGGCCCAACTACGCCTCGGCCTCCGTACGACGTCCCGGTTTGACGGGGCCAGCTGCGATGATCGCCTGACGCAAGGACCCTTGCAGTTCCACGTTCGAGCTGAGCGCTTCGCGTGAACGCTCGCGGCCATTGCCGAGTGTCTCGCCTGCAAACGACAAGTGATTGCCGCTCTTGTCGAGGATGCCTCGAGTGAGCCCAAGATCGATCAACTCCGCAAGAGTGTCGATCCCGCTGCCGTAGCGGATTTCGAACTCTGCTTCTGTGAATGGAGGAGCACATTTATTTTTTGCGACCTTAACTCGGGTGCGTCCGCCAACGATCTCGTCGCCTATCTTGACCTGTCCGATGCGCCGCACGTCAAGTCGCATCGACGCGTAGAACTTGAGCGCGTTGCCACCCGTCGTTGTTTCAGGACTGCCGAACGTCACGCCAATTTTTTGCCGCAGCTGGTTTAGGAAGAGGAGCGTAGTGCCAGTGCGGTGTGAGACGGCTGTGAGCTTACGCAACGCTTGACTCATCAATCGTGCTTGCAAACCCATGTGAGCATCGCCCATTTCGCCCTCGATTTCGGCCTTGGGGACGAGGGCTGCCACTGAATCGATGACCACGAGATCGATGGCCCCGGAGCGTATGAGCGTCTCGGTGATGTCGAGCGCTTGCTCTCCGGTGTCTGGTTGCGACACCAAGATTCGGTCGGTCTCGACTCCGATCCCGCGGGCATAGTTCACGTCGAGGGCGTGCTCCGCGTCGATGAACGCACACACGCCGCCATTGCGCTGTGCTTCGGCGATGGCGTGGAGGGCGAGAGTGGTCTTGCCGCTCGACTCCGGACCGTAGATCTCGACGACTCTCCCGCGTGGAAAGCCGCCGACGCCCGTAGCGAGATCGAGCGCGAGCGAGCCCGTGCTTATCGTCGCCACGGGCTCGGTATCGACGTCGTCGCCGAGCGACATGATTGCGCCGCGGCCGAACTGGCGCTCGACTCCGGCGATCACGCCCTTGAGAACCTTCATCTTGTCTGCGAGTTGTTCGAACATGATTCTTCTCCAATCAGCCCAGCTTTTTGACGTCGCGGCGCGTGGACTGACCGCGCAACGACGGAGTGATCACGCAGCGATGCGTGGATGACCTGCTCGATCGAGCACGCGCAGAGACACGGCTTCGCCTATGTGTGGTGGTTCGACGGCGCTCGAACCTTCGAGGTCTGCGGCGGTTCGTGCCACGCGCAGAACCTTTGCGTATGCTCGGGCGGAGAGGCCCAGCTTCAAGACTGCAGCGGCGAGCATCTTCGCGCCAACATCTGACAACGCGGCGACCCGCTCGAGTTCGCGCGGATTGAGTTGCGCGTTGGTGGCCGCCGCGGTTTCGCCTTGACGGCGTCGTTCGCTCTGAATCTCGCGAGCTCGCACCACCCGTTGTTGCACGGAGGCCGTGTCCTCACCGTGGTGTGTTCGACGCAGATCGCTGACGTCGACCGGGGGCAATGCCACATGCACGTCGATGCGATCGAGGAGTGGTCCACTCACACGCCCACGATAGGTGCGCACCCGTTCGGCCGAGCACGAGCAACGGCCGGTGGTGTCGCCTGCATAGCCGCATGGGCACGGATTCATCGCGCAAACGACCAGTGGCCGAGCAGGAAACGTCGCGCGACCGTGCGCGCGCGAGATGGTGACGACGCCGTCTT
>JAYVXK010000463.1:0-6289 GCA_043785265.1 Myxococcales bacterium
GCGGCAAGCACCCAGGCTTCTTCCTCGCGTGAGTCGATCACACTTGCCAGCTGGCGCGCGAGAAGTTTGAGGCGATCGGCAGGAAGCGCCGCGAACGCAGTCATCGCTCGCTGTCGCAACACGCGAGACTCACCCAGCACCCAGTCGAGCAGTGTGCCTTCCAGTTGCTCGAGCACTCCCGTAAGTCGCCCAAGGGCTCGCGCGGCGTGTACCCAAACGAGAGGTTCAGGGTGCAAGAGCAGAGGCTGGAGCAGTTGGAGTGTGCGGCCGATGAGGTCGGGATCGGTCATGGGCGGCATCCCGCGCACGCTGACCTCCAGGCATCGCGCTGCGAGCACGCGACCGCGCAACGTGCCGCCTGCGGGACCGCGAATCATGGCCTGGAAGGTCTCGGGTGATCCCCACAACCATTTGCCCAGATGAGGAAGTTCCAGTCCGCTCGACCCAGCCTCCCAGATGAGGATCTCCAGTCTCGCGCGCGCCTGGGCATTTTCAACAAGAGAGAGTTTGGATCCATCTCCAAGGAGCGGAGCGCACGCGAGCGCATCGAGCAGCGGACCTTGCACGACGCGATCACGAGCAAGCACAATCACGCGGTCACGCAGCGCAGGCTGTTCCGCCGCGATCGCGAGCACTGCCGCCATGGCAACCTCACGCTTGCTGACGTTCGACGCGCACCATGCCATCAAGACTTCGCCGCGCGGCTCTCGAAACAACTCCGCCGACTGCGAAGGCGCGTCACGCATCACCTCCGCAAGCCCGGGATCAGCCGCGAGCGAGGCAAGTGCTTCTTCTAGCTGGGTCATCGCACGGTGAGCGTACCGCACATCCTTCTCATCCTGCTGCAAGTGTTACAGGCCGCTCGCTCGGATGATTGTCCAGAAGTCGCGGTGCATGATCTTGTCGTGCTCGGACCCAGAGAACACGATGGAGATCGGCGGGCGAAGATCGTCGACGGTTGGCTCGGCGTCGCGCTTTTCGAAGCCGCCCCAGCTCTCTCTTCCGGCGTCTCCGAGCCAGTTTTTCACGTCTCGGACGAGCGTCTCGCTTTGCACCGTTGTGCCACCGTTGTCCGTGTAGATGACTCCAAACCTCTTCTTGGGCACCGCTCGCGACGGATCGAAATCGTCTACGGTGGACCACAAGAAGTCGCCCACTGCGCCGCCTTTCAGAGGGTCGAGATAGAGCGCGTCGAAGAAGTACAAGTCGGTGACGGGCTCATCTCCAAACTCGAGCACCGGTAGCATGGCTTGATATCCACCCGACGACGCACCCAGCGCGAGCCGCTCGATGTCGCCCGATCGGTGCTCGCCGATGTAAGGCGCGAGTGCCTTGTCGAGCAACTCCACGATGAACGTGTGCAGCGCTCCCTTGTATCCCAACTTCAACGGATTGCTGGTGGCCTCGTTGAAGGCTATCTCGGGGACCACCAAGATGGCGCCGCTCTCTGCGTGCTCCATCTGATTGACCAAGTCGTATCCAGTGCGCTTGGGTCCCATGGGCTCGCAGGGTCTGCCTCCCAGGCTGGTGTAACTGAAGATGCAATTGCGAAAGCCGTGAAACAAAAACACCAAGTGGATGGGTGCCGACGGATTGAAGCGACTGGGGATGTAGGCCCACGCATTGGGTCGGTTGTCGGGAGCATCATTGCCGGCAGCGAGACGAAACGTGAGCGGTCCGCTCGCATGCAAAAGGCCGCTATCGACGGGCGCGCTCGCATCGGCGACATCAGTCGCAACGTCTTGGGGTGGACTGGCATCGAAGATGAAAGTGATCTCGGACGCGGGTGCCGATGGATCGCTGTCACAAGCGTGACAGGCTACGATGCTCGACGAAGCAAACAGTCCGATCAGTCCTAATTTTCGCATCCGTTCTGAACGCGTGTCTGCTCGAGACACTTCCTAGTTCGAACTGTAGTTGAGCTTGCTCGGTCGCGTGTTGTCAAACGCCCAGGCCACACACATATTGAGGAACATGACGGACACTTCCAAAGTCGAGACCAACACCAAAGACGGAGTGCGGACGATCGAGGGGGTCTTTCGGAGTACGCCCTTTCACTGGGTCGGCGACGGGTTTTATGTTTCTAGCTACTTTCCTCGACCGGGGTTGTCTGCAGAGCGGGTGAGTCCATTCTTGCTCATGGACTACGGTCCGCGTCGCGACTTCTCACCGCTCGCAGAGGGTCAACGCGGAGTTGGCTGGCATCCACATCGCGGGTTCGAGACCGTGACGGTCGCGTGGGAAGGTGAGGTCGCTCATCGCGACAACGCTGGGCACGCGGGAGTCATCGGCCCAGGCGACGTGCAATGGATGACCGCCGGCAGTGGCATCCTCCACGAGGAGTACCACGAAGAAGAGTTCACGCGTCGCGGTGGCCGCATGCACATGATGCAACTCTGGGTGAACCTCCCCAAGAAGAGCAAGATGGTCGCTCCAGCCTACCAGCCGATCACGGCAGCTCAGATCCCGAGCGTAGCGATCCCCTCGGGCGGTGGAGAGGTCAAGGTCATCGCGGGCGAATACTCAGGCACGCGCGGCCCCGCTACTACCTTCACTCCAGTCACGTTGCTCGATGTGCATCTCAAAGCAGGCGGCCGACTGGAAGTGGTCCTCCCTGCCGCACACAACGCATTGGCGATCGTGACGACCGGGAGTGTCGACGTGCAAACCAGGCATATTTCTGCGGGCGAATTGATCGTCTTCGCGAATGACGGCGCGCGCCTCGAGCTCGTCGCGAGCGAGCCTTCGCACGTGTTGGTCCTCGGCGGAGAGCCACTCAACGAGCCCATCGTTCAGCATGGTCCATTCGTGATGAACACACCCAGAGAGATCGAGCAGGCATTCGTAGATTTCCGACAAGGTAAGTTCGGCGACGTCCCGGAGTGATAAGAGTCCTCGGCGATGTCGGACATTCCGGTTCTCACCACGCGTGGTCGACGCGCCGCGCTCGTCTTCATTTTCATCACGGTGACGATCGACATCCTCGCGTTCGGCGTGATCATCCCAGTCTTGCCGCACTTGATCCAGGAGTTCGTCGGCGGCAGCATCGCTCGCGCGTCGGTTTGGTCTGGCATCTTCAGCACGGTGTTCGCGCTCACTCAGTTCGTGTCTTCGCCGATCCAGGGAGCGTTGTCGGATCGGTTCGGTCGACGCCCAGTCATCCTGCTCTCGTGCCTGGGTCTGGGACTCGACTTCATGCTCATGGCATTGGCCAACACGTTGCCGCTGCTGTTTGTCGGTCGCGTGATCTCAGGAATCACTGCAGCGAGCTTCAGCACCGCCAACGCCTACATCGCTGACGTCACACCCGCCGAAAAACGCGGCGCTGCCTATGGAATGCTGGGAGCCGCGTTCGGCATCGGTTTCGTGGTCGGACCTGCGCTCGGCAGTGTACTCAGCAGCATCGATCTGCGCGCTCCCTTCTGGGGCGCAGCGGGCCTCGCCGTGTGCAACTTCTTCTATGGATTGATCGTGCTGCCGGAGTCACTCGCTGCCAGCAACCGCAGCCCGCGCTTCGACTGGCGCTCCGCCACTGCGTTGGGCTCGATTCGCAATCTACGCAAGTATCCTCAAGTGTTCGGTCTGGCGATGGTCGCGTTCTTGTTCGACATCGCACACTACGTTCTGCCTGCCATCTTCGTGCTCTACGCAGACTATCGATATGGCTGGGGGAAAACCAAAGTCGGCTACGTGCTTGCTGCGGTCGGAGTGTGCAGCGCGGTCGTTCAAGCGGGACTGTCTGGTCCCGTGATGAGGCGAATCGGAGAACGGCGCACGCTCCTTCTTGGAACTGCTTTTGGAGTCGCAGGATTTGCGATCTACGGCTTGGCCGAGACTGGGATGTGGTTTTTGATAGGCATCCCAGTCATGTCCGTTTGGGGTCTCGCGAGCCCAGCCAGTCAAGCACTCATGAGCAGACAAGTGGACGCCACAGAGCAAGGACGTCTTCAGGGAGCGGTGAGCAGTCTCACCAGTTTGGCTGGTATTTTTGCCCCATTTGTGTTCGCCAGTTTGTTCGCAACCGTCATTGGCACTCACGCAAATTGGAAGGTGCCTGGAGCGTCGTTCTTGTTGTCGTCGGTATTGGTGCTGGCCGCGGGAGTTGTTGCATGGAGGACAACCAGAAGTCCGCCGGTGGACGCGTAGAGGAAGCCCCCATCCATCTCACTGTCGAAGGTATCGCGTCTCTGGGTTCTCTCTTCGCCAGATCACATTGTCCATGAAGTAGTGATGCAAGTTCACGAACGTGAATAGCGCTGCAAAATAGGGGGTTGCGCCCATGTCCGTTTGCGCGCTTCGTCGCGGAACCAAGGCGTCATCGAGGCCGGTCGGCACGATGTGAAAAAGCATCCACCCTAACCCTAAGGCCGACGCCACGAGGATCCCCACTCGCACGCGCGCGGATGTTTCGAACCAGGGTGGGCCCTCGCGTTCGCGCGCTTCGTTGTTCTTGAGCAGCCACACGACATAGAGATATTGCACCGAGTGCAACGCGGGGATCATGTAGCGCACGAGGGGGTCGATGCTCGAGTAGACCAGCCAAGACCAGATGCTGCAGAGCAGTGCCGTGAGCGGCGTGAAGAGAGGAAGTCGACCGTCGCGCAGGCGCTTGCGAACAAGAACGAAGACCAGTGGGAGCACGGTCAAGAAGAACACGACTCGAGTGAGTTCGAAGAGACCGTGAGGATGCGAGACGGTCGTGTACACCACGCCTTTCTCCTCGACCTCTCTGCCTGGGTCGAAGGGGCTCGCCCAGGCATAGGCCCAGCCAGCGTAGCAATGCGCGAGGATGGCGAGTCGCTCGCGGGCGTCGAAGCGAACTCCGCGACGCGCCGCCAGCACGATCAGCAAACCGAAGCCTTGCTTGACGTAGTGCCAGCCGACCAACAGAAACATCAGTTGGATCATCAAACCCAAGGCAACCGACGAACGAGTCGCCAGGGCGAAGACAGCCCAGCCTCCGAGGAAACAAGGAATCACCAATCCAGCAAAAACGTAGCGGATTCGCTGTCCAAGCGTGAACGCGTCCCCCAGCGACCGTTCGCGGATGTTCTTGTAGAACAGCAGATACGTGACCGCGAAGTGAGGGTCGTTGATCAGATACGCGCCGTAGAACATCGTGAATCCGACCGCGTACTCCGCCGAGTCGAGTCCAAGAATTTTTCGCAGCCACCACGAGAGCGGAAACAGAAACGGCGTGATGCCTCCCGCCAACAGGAACTCGATCACGCGCGCAGACCAGCTTCGCGAACTGGATGTCGCAAGTGCTTGGAATGCGGTGGCGAGCGCAGTCACCAGAGGATGTTGCCTCAAAAGGCTGCCCGCCTACTAGAGTGGAGTGACGGCTGTTTTTGGCGGCATCCTTCGAGACGTTTTGATTGGCGTACTTCCGCCAGCGGCCATCGCGAGTTGGCACTCACTGGCGCCGGCTTTGGCCGCGGGGCTCTTGGCCTTCAGGTTTCACAAAGTGGTTGATCGACTGAAGGAGCCCGTGCAGTTCTTCGACGCGGCTGGTTTGGGAGTGTTCGCCGTCACCGGAACGCAGCTCGCGTTGGATCATGGAGTCAATTGGCCGATGGCCGCTGTTTTAGGGATGATCAGCGGGATCGGTGGCGGCATCGGCCTACCGGTTGACGGACTTCATCGCGGCCTCTGCGTAACGTGCTCCCGCAGCGGCACCCTCGGGTGCCATGGCGTCGAGTCGACGCAGGTCTTCGACTGAAAGGTGCACGTTCGCGGCGGCGGTGTTCTCTTCGAGATACTTGATGCGTTTGGTCCCGGGGATGGGCACGACGTCCTTCCCTTGCGCGAGAACCCAGGCAAGCGCGAGCTGCGAGGCGGTCACGCCCTTCTCTTTTGCGAGCGCGCCCACGCGATCGATCAGCTTCTGATTGAGATCGAAGTTTTCACCCTGAAAACGGGGCATATTTCTGCGCCAGTCTCCCTCGGGAAGGTCACTCGGCGAGCGGAAGCGCCCCGTCAAAAACCCTCGGCCCAGCGGTGAGTACGCGACGAAGCCAATCCCCAGCGCACGCACGGTGGGCAGAATCTCCGCTTCGGCCTCGCGACTCCACAACGACCACTCTGTTTGCAATGCTGCGATGGGATGGACCTTGTGCGCACGTCGAATCGTCCCAGCCGCCGCCTCGCTCAAACCCAGCCAACGCACCTTGCCGGCACGCACGAGTTCCGCCATCGCTCCGACTGTGTCTTCGATCGGAACATTCGGGTCCACCCGATGTTGGTAGTAGAGATCGATGACATCGACTCCCAGTCTCTTGAGCGACGC
>JAYVXK010000464.1:0-1849 GCA_043785265.1 Myxococcales bacterium
CGACTCGCTCGAGAGTGTGCAGAGCGCGCGCGCGCGTTTGCAGTCTGCGATAAGTCACGGTGACACGGACGATCTCGCTCTCGCGCAGGAGTCTCGCGAACTCGGTCAAAGCGTCGATTCCCTCAAAAAACAGGTCGATCCGTACGCGACGCGCACAGGCGCAATGAGACTGGCGTACCGCTCACCGGCGGATGGACAGTTGCAAGAGTACGCGCTGTTCGTGCCCGACGACTACAAAGCTGGCGCGAAGAAAAAATATCCGCTCGTCGTCATTCTCCACGGACTCAACGGTCGCCCGATGGCCGTGCTCCGAAAATTTCTCGGCACGGGCGAGACAGGCCACGAAGCCGATTGGGACGAGCGACGCACTGGCGGACTGCCCGAATTCAACGACGCCTTCATCGTCGCTCCGAGCGGACACGGCAACACCATGTACCGCGACTTGGGCGAAGACGACGTGATGCGCGTGACCGATCGCGTGATGGCCCGCTATCCGATCGACGCCACACGCGTGACAATCGGCGGCCCCTCCATGGGTGGAATCGGCGCGGCGGCCATTCCGTTTCGCTTTCCGGATCGCTTTGCAGCAGCAGAGCCTTTGTGCGGTTATCACAGCTATTTCGTGCGCCGAGACTTCATCGGTCGACCCATGCGCCCTTGGGAACGCACCATCGCCGAAGAGCGCTCGAATGTGGAATGGGCGTTCAATGGCGCCAACATTCCGCTCTATGTGGTGCACGGCACTCTCGACTGGCCAGAGACCAACAGCGGCGTGCTCATCGATCGCTACGAAAAGCTGCACTACGCGATCGAACACGAGCACCCGAATCTCGGTCACAACGTGTGGACCACGACTTGGGACAGTCTCAAGGGAGCCAAGTGGCTGGTCGGCCACAAGCGAAATTCACATCCGTTGCGCGTTCGCTTTCGCACGATTCGGCTGCGCAACGCGAAGAGCGACTGGGTGCATGTCGACGAACTCTCAGCGCCTGACCAATGGGCGGAGGTCGACGCGCGCATCGTGGACAAAACACGCATTGACGCCACGACCTCTGGCGTGGCTGAAATCAGCCTCGATCGCGATCCGAGACTGATCGATTCGACTGCGCCAACCAAAGTCGTTCTCGACGGCACGAGTCTTTCGGTGGCAGCGGGCACTCCGGTCGTGTTTCACAAGGACGCGTCTGGTTGGCAAGCAGGACCTGCGACGCACGCCGGCGCGTACAAACATGGCGAGGTGACTGGACCCATCCGTGATGCATTTCACGCGTCGCTGTTGTTTGTTTGGGGCAAAAGCGATCCTGCGCAGTCGCGTGCAAACGAAGAAGTCGCGCGCGCGTGGGCAGCGATTCGTTATGGCGTGACTGTGAAGTATCCGATCGTGAGTGACGACGAGTTCGAAGCCAAAGGCGAAGCGCTGGCGAACGAGCACGCGCTTTTTTTGGTGGGCAACGCAAAGAGCAATCGCGTCGTGCGAGCGCTCGAGGATGAACTGCCCGTGAAAGTCGACGGCGAGGCTATCGTGATGGGCGGCGTGCGCTACACCGGAAATCAGCTGGGATCCGCGTTCGTGCGCCCCAACCCCAAGCGGACGGATCGGTACCTGGTGGTCGTGGAGGGCACGAGCGCGCTTGGCACGTGGCGGTCACTGTCGCTGCCGGATCTTTTGCCGGACTTCGTCATCTACGACGAAGGCATCGAGTCGTCGCGCGGGCAAATGCTTCTGTCCGATGGCAGCGTGCTTGCGGGAGGCTTCTTCCAAAACGATTGGTCTTTACCAAGCGCCGTCAGTGATCCCCTCGCGTACACTCTTCGACCCGCCGCAAAAACCAAACACGACGCGACGCCT
>JAYVXK010000465.1:0-1847 GCA_043785265.1 Myxococcales bacterium
GGCTCGCCGCTGCACGTAGTGCGCGCTTGCATGGCGCAGAACAGCGACCATTACGCGATGTGGGAGGTTGGCGTGCCCTCGGTCGTCACTTCGGAGCACGTGCCGTTCTCCAATCCGCACTTCGACTACCAAGGCGGAGACACCTACACGAAGATCGACAACGGCTATCACGCAGAGATCGCGAGATTGTCGATCGCTTTCACGGCCAAGCTTGCGGGCGTTGGACCCTAGAGTTGCCCATCGGGGAGCGTCGTTGCCATCGAGTTCGAGTGCAAGGAGCTGCACTCAGCGAGTGCACGCAGTTGCACCGCCCAACGGAGGTTGGCCTCGATTCGGCGGATCTGTCGGTAAAATAGGGCCTGCGCGGCGTGGCGCGGTCGTTGCTGTAGTCCCTGTCGGAGGTACGGGGATGAACACCGAAAGACTAACAAGTGCAGAGCGCGCGATTGCGCAGCTCGTGGCGCAGGGATGCAAGAACGATGAGATCGCTCGCCTGCGCGGCACCTCGCCACGCACGGTCGCCAACCAGCTCGCAGCGCTCTACCAAAAGCTGGGCGTAGGATCGCGCATGGAGATGGTGCGCACGCTCGACGCGCAGCTCGAGGACGACAATGTCATCGCGCTGACCGGGGACAATTTGGGGCGCCTGTCGTCATCCGAAAAGAAGACGCTCGAGACCGCCGCGCGAGGTGTGCCGATGAAGGTCATCGCGATCGATCTCGGACTTGCGCCACACACGATCGCCGCTCGCTTGCAGCGCTGCGCACGCAAACTCGGAATGGGCTCGCGGATCGCCATGCTGCGAGTCTGTGGAAGGATCCCGCTCGATCTCTCGGCGTGAAATCGCTCAGGTCACTTCGTACTCGGCGAGCTTGTAAAAGAGCGATCTGCGGCTGATTCCGAGGACGCGCGCTGCGAGAGCACGATTGCCGCACGCGTGCGCCAGTGCAGAGCGAAGTGCCTCGCGCTCGACTTCGCGCCGCCGCTCTTCGAGTGTGCCGCTCGATGGCGGCGGAGGGACCTCTGGATCCGACGTCCTCGGAGCTTTCGTGCGCCCGAGCTCGCGTTGCACGTCCGCGAGTGTCAGTGTCTCGGTGGCCGACAAGACGACGAGCCGCTCGATGAAGTTGAGGAGCTCTCGCACATTCCCAGGCCACGGCTGGGCGACGAGCAACTCCACAGCGGCAGGCTCGATGGCGGCTAGGGGCTTGCCGTTGGCGGCTCCGAGTGTCTTGCAGAAGTGCGCGACGAGTGGCGCGATCTCCTCGCGACGTTCACGCAACGGCGGCAACACGATGGGGATGACACTGAGTCGATAAAAGAGATCCTCGCGGAACACGCCCGCCGCGACCATCGCCTCGAGGTCACGGTGCGTCGCTGCGATGAAGCGCACGTCCACACTCACGGTCTCGGTCCCGCCGAGTCGCTCGAACTCTCGCTCTTGCAAGACGCGCAACAGCTTGACCTGAGTACTCAGACTGATGTCGCCGATCTCGTCGAGCAAGAGCGTCCCGCCATTGGCGAGCTCGACGCGACCGGGCTTGCGACAAACGGCACCGGTGAACGCGCCCTTTTCGTAGCCAAAGAGCTCGCTCTCGAGGAGAGTTTCTGGGAGAGCGGCGCAATGCAGTTTGATGAATGCGGCGCCCTTTCGAGGACCGCGCTCGTGGATCGCCCGCGCCGCGAGCTCCTTGCCTGTTCCACTCTCTCCGCGCAACAGGACCGTGGCCGTCGCTTGTGCCGCGCGCGAGATGAGATCGTCAACGGCCTTCATCGACGAGTGCGGCCCTGCGAGTGCGACCGCGTCACGAGAGGTGCCGTCGCGATCTTCGTCGTGCTCCCCCTTC
>JAYVXK010000466.1:0-6276 GCA_043785265.1 Myxococcales bacterium
TAGACTATAGCGGCATGGTGCCGAAGTGGGGTTTCGCCCCGCTCCGCGAAAGGGTCTGACGCTGACCAAGTTTCTGTCCGAAGCCGACGCCGATCGCCGTCTCGACCGCTTTGAGCTCATCGCAGAGCTCGCGAGCGGCGGCATGGCTACGGTGTATCTCGCGCGGTTGTCGGGCGCGGGTGGCTTCCAGCGTTTTGTCGCGATCAAGCGACTGCATCCGCACTTGGCCAACGACCAAGACTTCATCCAGATGTTCTTGGACGAAGCCCGTTTGGCGGCGCGTCTCCACCACCCGAACGTGGTCCCCATCGTGGAGATTGGTGAGAGCCCCGAGGGTTACTACCTCGTGATGGAATACATCGAAGGTGACACTCTCGCGCGCTTGCTCGCGCGCAGTGTTCAGGCCGGCAAGAGCCTCCCTGCCAAAGCTGGCATTCGCATTTTGCTCGACACGCTGGCGGGTCTGCACGCAGCACACGAGTTGCTCGACGACGACGGCAAACCGCTGAAAATCGTCCACCGCGACGTGTCTCCGCAAAACATTCTCGTCAGTGTCGACGGCAGCGCACGCATCACGGACTTCGGAGTCGCTCGCGCAGCGTCGCGTCTGTCGACGACACGCACTGGCCAACTCAAAGGCAAACTCGCGTACATGGCGCCTGAGCAAGCGCGAGGCAAAGACGTCGACCGTCGCGCGGACATTTTTGCGATGGGCATCGTCGTTTGGGAGACTCTCGCGCAACGTCGACTGTTCAAAGGCGAAGGCGAAGCTGACACACTCAATCGCGTCCTCTACGAGCCCATCCCGCTCCTTCGCAGCGCCAATCCGATGATGCCGCAGCAACTCGAGGAGCTTTGTAGCAAGGCGCTCGAACGCGATCCCGACAAGCGTTTCGACACCTGCCTGGACTTCGCGGAAGCGCTCGAGAAGGTCGCGCGTTCGGTGGGTGTGCACGGTTCGCACAAAGACGTTCAGTCCCAACTGACAGCAGTGATGGGCACGGACATCTCGCAGCAGCGCGATGCGGTGCGAGCATGGCTGTCGCGCAGCGAGCCCAGTCGACCTCACGATCCCCGCATCGATCGGCCTGTCCCAGCGAGTCCGTCGAGTCCATCGAACGTCTCGAAGGTGGTCTCGACGGTCGAAGGCAGGGCACCGACGTCCTCGCCGTCGCGCCCCGCACCTGGCGTATCTAGCGTCTCGTCTGCGGTGATGGAGTTGCCGCCGGGCCTTGCGGAACCGCGCATCGCAGCAGAAGTACCAACGAGCAGACCGCGCTCGCGCGCATGGATGCCCATCGCAGTCGTTGCTTTGTTGCTGCTTGGCGGTGCGTCGTTCTATGTGCTCAAGCTGCGAGGCGACCGACCCGTCATTGCCACCGCGGGCACTGCGACGACTCCCATCGTCGTCCCATTGTCGGCTAGCGTAGCGGTTACGCCGCTCGTGAGCCCCACGCCCGTTCCCAGTGCGAGCGCGACGGTCGCAGTCTCCGCCACGAGCATCGCAATCCCGCCATCGACCAGCCACGTTTTTCACCCAAGACCAACTGGTCGTCCGGCGAACCCGACGACGACACCCGCAACGACGGCTTCCACCAACGCAGTTCCCGACGACATCTCCAAGAACCCCTATCGCTGATGGAACTCACACGACGACGGCGGCCAAGCGCCCGCCGCGCTTTGCTTTGGCTGAGCATGTCCGCACTCGCGAGTTCGATCGCAGCGTGCGGTGCGTCGCGCTCTGCCGAGATCGATCCGCGTTTTATCGCAGTTCACAACACGCTGACGTCGATGGGCCTTGCTCAAGTAGGCCCCGTTCAACAGGGGACTCTCGTCGAGGGTCGCGAGGCGCGTCTGCCAATCGAACTCACCGCGCAGTGCGCGACGCTCGTCACGATGGGCGGAGAGGGCGTGCGAGACCTCGACGCACAGTTGCTCGACCCACACGGCAATGCGGTCGCGAAAGATGCCTCTCACGAAGCGCAGGCCGTGTTGCGTGCATGCGTCGAGACTGCGGGCACGTACACGCTGGTCGTGAAAATGTCCGCGGGATCTGGAGAATTTCTCACGGCGATGTGGAGCGGAGGCGTCAACTCGGGCGGCGCCGCCAATTCACCGAACGCGTCTGCCCTTTCCGGTGCAGGCACTTGTGAGTCACCAATCGTGATCGGCGCCGGAGGCTTCCAAGGCAACACTTCGCACGGATTGGCCCAAAACGAAGGCTCGTGCACGCAGTCACGCAGCAAAGAGATCGTGTATCGCATCGAAGTGCCTTCGCAGAAGCGCATCGTCGCCGAGACCGAGAGCACTTTCGACAGCGTTCTGTACATGCGCAAAGAAGAGTGCGACTCGCAAGACGCCGAGGTCGAGGGCGGCTGCAACGACGACGCAGACAACAACGCACGCGCCTCGAAGATCGACGTGATTGTCGATCCGGGTACGTATTTCATTTTCGTCGATGGCTACGACAACAACGTCGGCACCTACCACTTGAACGTCGCCATGAACGACGTGCCCTCGATCGCGGATGTGTGTCGCAACGCTCGCGCACTGTCGTTGGGCTCGACCGTGACGGGATCGACGGCGAGCGCGTTTGATCTCGCGCATGGCAGCTGTGGAGACGACGCGCGCGGAAAAGACACCGTCTACCATCTCGATCTCGGTCAACGCTCGCGCGTGCGCATCGTCGAACACTCGGACGACTTTCAACCGGTGGTCTACGTGCGCCGCACATGCACAGACGAGCAAACCGAAGTCTCGTGCAGCGATCAGAGCGGCGCGGACAGCGAAGCCGCGTTCGTAGGCGTGCTCGATCCGGGCAGTTATTCAGTGTTTGCTGATTCGCACGACCAAAACGTCGATGGGCACTACACCATCGCTGCAGAGACCGCTCCTGACCAAGGCTCCGGCGTGCAAGGCGATGGTTGCGCGGACGCAGAGGTGCTCAACCACAGTGATCCCGGCGTCACCGGCGATACGTTCTTCGCGAAGGACGACATCGCGGGTCGCTGCGGCGGGCAGGGCGGGGCAGACGTCGTCTATCGCGTGGACCTGCCGCACAAGTCCCGCATCGTCGCCTCGATGACACAACAAGACGGCGAGCACTTGTTCATCGTGCAGAAGACCTGCGGCGATCGCACAACTGAGCTTGCGTGCGGCAACTCTGTCGACAAGGTGTTGGCCGCCGGCACCTACTACCTCACGCTCGACGGCTCGAACGCAGACAACTTCGGCAAGTTCACCTTCGACTTCAGCATCAAAGACGTGGGCGCGCAGGAGATCGCATGCAAGGCAGCCGCGTTGCTCACGGATGGTCAAACCGTGAACGGCACCACCGCGGGCGCTTCGCACAAGTTCACCACGGTGTGCGGTGGTCCCGAGTCTTCGCAAGCCTCGGGCGACAAAGAATACCGAATCACCGTCGCAGCCCGCACGCACGTGCGACTCAACCTCTCGACACCGACTTGGGACGGGGTTCTCGCGATCCGCAAGGTGTGTTTGGAACCTGAAGGATCGAGCGGTTCAGGTGGTGTCGAAGCTGGATGCAACAACGACTACCAAGACGCGCATCACTCGATGCTCGAGGTATGGCTCGAGCCAGGCACTTATTACGTGGTGGTTGCCGGGCACATGACGGGCAATGAAGGCGCGTTCTCGCTCGAGTATCACGTCGTCAAGTGACCAAGCGGAACGCCCCCGCATCGCAGAGCATCCCGAGCGCGTTGCTGTCCTGGTACGGCAAAGTGAAGCGCGACTTGCCCTGGCGACGCACGCGCGACCCCTACGCGATCTGGGTGAGCGAAGTGATGCTTCAACAGACACGCGTAGAAACAGTCATTCCTTATTACGAACGTTTCTTGCACGCGTTTCCGACTCTTGCCGCGCTCGCAGAAGCGGACGAGAGCGCCGTGCTCGTGCACTGGAGCGGTCTTGGTTACTATCGTCGTGCGCGGCTCCTCCATCATGGCGCGCGGGCAGCTGCATCGGGAGGACTCCCGCGCACGGCCGAAGAACTCGAGAACGTGCCGGGGATCGGCCGTTACACCGCAGCGGCGATCGCGAGCATCGCGCATGGGCAAGCCGCGCCACTAGTCGACGGAAATGTCTCCCGTGTGCTCGCACGCTTGTTCGCGATCAAGGCCGCAGTCGACCGCGGCCCAGGAAAAAAGCGAGTGTGGGCCCTCGCGACCGATCTCGTCAGCTCGCACGCTGCTCGTCGCGATCCTGGCGCGTTCAACCAAGCGCTGATGGAACTCGGCGCCACCGTATGCACGCCGCGCCATCCCAAGTGTGCGACCTGTCCTGTGAGCGCAGCTTGCGAGGCGCAGATCCAAGGCCTCCAGTCCACTTTGCCGGTCGTGACTCAAAAGACGCCTCCGCGCGCGTGGCCGCGAGTGGCGCTGGTCGCGGTCGCTGGTGATCGAGTGCTGCTAGCGCGTCGAGCGCGCAGCGCGTTGATGTCTGGCTTATGGGAGCCTCCCATGATCGATCGCGGGGACGAATCGCCTGTTGTCCTCGCGGAGCGAGTTGCAGATGCGCTGGGGATGGTCGTGACTCACGCGCGCGAGACGCGGCAAGTAGTGCACGTGTTGACGCATCGACGGATGAGCGTGACCGTCGTGCGTGCAGATGCCGACGAAGTCCGACCGGCGCGGGCGTCGCCGCAACTCGACACCTACGACGCGTTTGCGATGGCCAACCCGCGCGAGCGCCAAAAACTGCCCACGAGTACGCTGACCAACAAGTTGATCGCCGCGAGTGTTCCGCTTGGCCCCCAAGAAAGTTCGTGACGACTAGATGTTGCGTCGGCCCTTGGCGTTGGTAGTGTCGCGGCCGATGTCGCGTCGCCGTCTCGCTTTGGTTTGCGCGATTCCGCTGCTCGTCGCGGGCACGGCGCACGCGGGCGACTTCGACCTCGAGGACGACGACAAGCCCGCTCCGAGCACTGCGCCGACTCCACCGCCTGTTCCGCACCGCACGTTCTCGCTGAGGGAGTGCTTGGAGCTCGCGGATCGAAATCACCCGTATTTGTGGGCTGCGCGCGCGCGTGTTGCGCAGGCACATGGACAACTGCAAGAGGCCAAGTGGCTTCCGTTTTGGCAGTGGTCCGCGCAAGCAGGTGCTGGCATCGCGCCGACCATCGGCGGCAGTGTTGGCTACACCAACGCGCCCGCGACAGCGCTCAACCCCACTGGCTCGACCTACACTCCGTTCTTCACGTTTTCGATCTCGGGCACGGTACCGCTGTACACCTTCGGCAAGATCACTGCGGGCCTCGAGGCAGCGCAAGCCAATGTGCGCGTGCAAGAGTGGGACATGGAGAGGGTCCGCGACACAGTCCGCATGGACGTGCGCCGAGCTTATTTTGGCGCGATGCTCGCACGCGACGCGCGGTACCTCACCAACGACGTGCTCGGCAAGCTCAACACTGCAATCGCCGGACTCGAAAAGAAGCTGAACACTGGCGACAAGTCGGTAGACGAGATCGACAAGATGCGCTTGTCGATCTATCACGATCAACTGATCGCGCGAGCGGGCGACCCTGACAAGGGCGAGACCTTCGCGATGGCCGCGCTCCGCTTTTTCACCGGAGTAGAGTCGGACTTCGACATCGCCGACAAACCCAACACCCGTCCGGACACCGTGCTCGGCCCGCTCGTCGAATACCTCGCCGCAGCGCGCCTGTATCGGCCCGAGGTGAATCAAGCACGCGCAGGAATCGTCGCACGACGAGCGCAACTCGACCTGCAACGCGCTCGCTTCTTCCCGGACATCGGCATTTTGCTCGCCGCCAACTACAACAGTTTTCCGAGCATCACCTCGCAGAACAACTTCTGGTCAGCCAACAGCGCTCTCAACTCGTTCGGCTTTGGTTTCGGGGTGGGTGCACGCTGGAGCCTGGATTTACTGCCAAACGCTGCGCGCGTGATGCAGGTCGAGTCGCAACTGGAAGAGGCTCGTTCGATGGAGCGATACGCACTCGGTGGTATCGGAGTCGAAGTCGAGAACGCCTATGGCACTGCGCTCGAAGCTCGCAAACGCGAGGAGCAGTGGGCTCGACTCGAGCATCGAACGCGTGAATGGATCGTGAGCACACAAGATGCGATCGATCTAGGCACCAAACAAGAGAGCGCCTTGCTCGAGCCGCTGCGCGTGTACATCGACGCACGCGTCAATCACATCTATTCGCTCATGGACGTGAACATCGCGCAGAGCGAACTCGCGCGGGTCACCGGTTGGGATGCTGCCGCGCCGACGGGCGAGTGACCGTCAGTT
>JAYVXK010000467.1:0-6263 GCA_043785265.1 Myxococcales bacterium
ACTCCGCAGGGCAACACCGTCAGAGCGCCCCACGCGCCAAAAGCATCTCGCACGATCTCAGCCAAAATAAGGGAGCACAGCGGCGTCTGCGGCGGAGGCTTGAGAACGATCGCGCAGCCGCAAGCGAGCGCTGGCGCAACTTTGTGTGCGACGAGATTGAGCGGGAAGTTGAACGGCGCGATGCCAATCACCGGACCTGCGGGCACGCGCCACACCACGCCGCGATAGCCGTCTCCCGACTCGGTCACATCAAGCGCGAGAGCCTCTCCACCGAGACGCGTGGCTTCCTCAGCCGCGATTTGAAACGTCGACTCCGCACGCATCACTTCCGAACGAGCCTGCGTAATGGGCTTGGCGGCTTCGAGCGCGAGTGTGCGTGCGATCTCTTCGCGCCGCTCGCCGAGGACACGAGCGATGGCAATGAGTCCGTCTCGACGCGCGTGCGAGGGCATCGCGGTGAGGCGCTTCTGGGCGTCGACTGCGAGTGCGACTGCACGGTCTGCGATCGACGCGTCTGCCAGAGAGACTTCGGCGAGACCTTCCCCATCCCAAGGAGAGTGCACAATGACTCTCGAACTCCCAGCGAACCGCGTTTCCCCTACAAAAATGGCTCCATCCATGTGCGATGCAGCTATGAGGCTCCCGACTTGCTCACGCAAGACATGGATCCTCAAACGCGCAACTGGATCACACTCTGTCCATCGGCTGACCGTTATTTGCGTAAAAGTTCAAGCTGACCGCTGGAACGCAACGTGCTGAAATGGGCAATGCCTGGAGGTGTCTCATGCGTGCTTCTTCGTGGCTCACTCTTGTCGGGGTCGTTGGTGTTGGAGCGGCGTCGTCTCTCATGGCGTGTGGCGATGAGGCGAATCCGATTCTGCCGTCGCCGCCATCAGGCACGGACGCTGGAGACGAGGCGAGCGATCCCTTTCACACCAACAAGAACCTCCAAAGCATCTCGGTCAATCCGCCGACGGCGTCAGTCGAGATCCTCAACGATGTGGTCGTCACGCAAGGTTTCTCTGCGGTGGGTCACTACTCCGATGGCTCCACGCAGCCCATCCTGACCGATCTGGCTTGGTCCGCAGACCAACCCGTCATTGGATCGATCGACAAGACCGCGCTCTACACTCCGAGCACGAAGTTGGGTGGGCTGGTTACGATCACTGCTGATTACAAGGGGATCAAGGGCCAAGCGACTCTCGCGGTCAAGCTGCATTACACGCAGAACCCGAGCAACATCTCGGCCGCTGTCCAGGGCAAACTCAAGGCGGCGAGCACACCCGACGGCAAGGTCGTTTGGGCTTACCCCTACGACAAGACGGTCTTCCCACGTGGTCTCGGATCGACGCCGCTCATGTGGAACAACAGCGCGGCGGCTGACGCCTACTATGTGCATCTGTCGAGTCCCTATTACGAACTGGAGACATTCACGACTGCGGATCCGCCTTCGCGTTACACGCTGCCCGATGTCGATTGGAACAAGTTCGTCGGTTCGACCACGGGAGCCGCGGATCTCATCGTCAACCGTTGGGACGGCGCGGCGGCCACTCAGTTGATTCACCACACGTGGACGATCGCGCCTGCGTCGTTGCGCGGCACGGTCTACTACTGGGCAAACAACACCGGTCGCGTCATGCGCATCAAGCCGGGCGCGAGCGCGCCGGATGACTTCTCGAACGGCATGGTGCCCGGCGGTGGCAACGGTTGCACCATGACGTGCCATGCGGTGAGCGCAGACGGATCGACTCTCGTCGCAGGTGGTGGCACCTATGGCGGCAGCTACGATCTCGTCGCAAACAAGCCTAAATACGGCCTCGGCGGCGCTCCTGATTCTGCGCAAGCGCGGCAATGGGCGTTGCCCGCGGTGAGCGCTGACGGAAAATATGTCGTCGTCGACGCACTCGCCAATCAACTCGGTGCGCCCATCGCGACGGGCATGTTCTCGAGCGCTGACGGCAGTGCGATCGCCAACAGCGGTCTGCCGAACGAGCGCATGTACATGCCGGCGTTCTCACCTGATGGCACGTCGCTCGTGTTCGTGACGGGCACCAACCCCAACTCGGGTTATTGGGCCGCGACCGGAACGCCTGGCACCTTGCGTGTGCTCGACTTCGATCCAAAGAAGATTCCGATGTTCAGCAACGAGCGCGATCTCGTCGCGCCAGGTAATGATGCGTCCAAGCAGATCGTGTCGTGGCCGACCGTTGCGCCTGACGGCAAATGGTCGATCTACAGCCGACTTGGGTGGACCGACCCCAACACGACTCACAACCTCACGTCGTTTTTGCCCATCAACGGAGACCTCTACATCTCCGACGCGAAAAATGCCGGCAGCGAAGTGCGCCTCGCCAACTTGAACGGTGACAACTATCCGTTCGCCGCGGGCGTGCGCGACCTCCACAAGAACTTCGAACCGAGCTTGGCGCCAGTCGCAGCCGGCGGTTACTTCTGGGTCGTTTTTCACTCGCGTCGCACCTACGGCAACGTGCTGACGGGTGCCCCCGATGCGGTGAAGCAACTTTGGATTGCGGCCGTCGATCAAAATCCAAAAGCGAATGTCGATCCGAGTCACCCAGCGTTTCGCTTGCCGGGTCAAGGGATCGACACGCTCAACCTGCGCGGCTATTTTGCGCTGGATCCGTGCAAGGCTGACGGACAAAGCTGCCAAAGCGGGACCGACTGCTGCGGTGGATATTGCGATCCTTCACCTGACGGCGGCGCGCCCGTATGCGGACCGAAACAGGGTTGCGCGAACAACGGCGACAAGTGCGATGTGTCTGCAGACTGCTGTGGAGCGAGCGCGGGCACCACGTGCATCAATCACGTGTGCAGCGAGCCCACTCCAAACTAACCGAGAGGAATTTTCATCATGCGAGCTTGGATGGTTTGGCTGCCCGCGGGCGGAGTCCTCTGTGGTGTTGCACTGTCGGCATGCGGAAGCGACGCGCCTGCTGGAGACTGCGGAGGGCAGTTCTGCTCGGCACCTGATGCCGGAGATCCCGACACGTACGATCCGCTCGGCACCGGCAACGCGAAGCTGACGGGCATCACCGTCGAACCCGCGAACGCCACGATCGAGATCCTGAACGATGTGATCGTGACTCAAACCTTCAGCGCGGTGAGTCACTTCTCGGACGGATCTTCCAAGGCGGTAGCGGCAGAATCTTGGACCGCGAACATGCCGAACGTCGGAGCGATCAGCGGCAATGGTCTCTACACGCCCAGCGCGGTCGCGGGCGGACCAGTCACGATCACGGCCAATTACAAGGGGAACAAGGGCACCGCCACACTCGGCGTGAAGCTGCATTACACGCAGAACCCAAGTAACGTCTCTGCCACGGTGCAGGGCAAACTCAAAGCAGCGAGCACACCCGACGCGACCATCGTGTGGGCCTACCCCTACAACAAGACGGTTTTCCCGCGCGGACTCGGATCGACTCCGCTCATGTGGAACAACGGTCAACCCGCCGACCAATATTATGTGCACGTGGTGAGTCCCTTTTACGAGTTGGAGACCTTCACGATCGCAGCGCCCCCGTCGCGCTTCACCCTCGCAGAAGCCGACTGGACCAAGTTCGTCGATTCGACGAGCGGCGCGGCTGACTTGTTCGTCAATCGTTTTGACGGCAACACCGCGACTCAAGTGATGCATCACACGTGGACCATCGCGCCTGCGTCGATGCGCGGCACCGTTTATTACTGGGCAAACAACCTCGGACGCGTGATGCGCATCAAGCCAGGCGCTACCCAGCCTGACGATTTTCTTTCGGCCGGGGGCGTCACCGGGTGCAGCACGTGCCATGCGGTCTCGGCCGATGGTTCGACTCTCGTGATCGGCGGAGATGTGGCGACGTCGACGTTCGATCTCAAAGCGAACAAGCCTTCGTTTTCAGGCATGGGACGCGCGTGGGCTCAACCCGCTTTGTCACCTGATGGAAAATACTTGGTGCAAAATGCGTCGCCGCTTCCGGGTCCGCCAGGCGGCTCAGACGGCCTGTGGCTCACAGCGAATGGGCAACGCGTCCCGGCGAGCGGACTGGATGGTTTTCACTTCGGAATGCCCGCGTTCTCGCCCGACGGAAGCAGTCTCGTCTATCGCGACGAAGCCGCGGGTCCGACACCTGGCTCACTGCGCGCATTCGACTTCGACCCCAAGCTCGGCAAAGCCTCGAACGACCACGAGCTGGTCAAACCAGGCGCCAACGCAGCGATCGCGACGATCAGCTTTCCGACTGTGAGTCCTGACGGCAAGTGGATCGTCTACGGGCGCGGCAACACGATCGACACGCGCTTTGGTACGAGCGATCTGTACATCACGAGCACGTCGGCCGCGAACAGCGAAGTGCGTCTCGCGCAGGCCAACGGGGACGGTTATCCGTTTGCTGCAGGCGCGCGCGATCTCGGTTGGAACTTCGAGCCGACGTTCGCGCCGGTCGCAGCGGGCGGTTACTTCTGGTTCGTGATGACCGACCGACGCACCTACGGCAATCAACTGATCGCGGGCAAAGACTCCACGAAGCAGCTCTGGGTAGTGGCGATCGATCAGGTCCCGCAACTCGGCAAAGACCCGAGCCATCCTGCGTTCCGTTTGCCTGGGCAGGCCATCGACTCGCTCAACATGCGCGGCTTCTGGGCGCTCGATCCCTGCAAGCAAGACGGCTCGTCGTGCAGCTCTGGCACCGAGTGCTGCGGCGGCTATTGCGATCCGTCTCCTGATGGCGGTCCTCCCGTGTGCGGTCCGAAGCAAGGCTGCTCGAACAACGGTGACAAGTGCGACGTGTCTGCGGACTGCTGCGGATCGAGTTCAGGCAGCACGTGCATCAATCACGTGTGCAGCGAGCCGACTCCGAACTAGCACTACTGTGTCAGTTCGCGATTTTGGGCCTCTTCGACGGTCATCCGTCCTCACGTACAGTAGTACGTTCCGGGCGGTGGCCGCCGAATAGACCCAAACTCGCTTACTGCCACAGCAGTGCTTTACGCGATGGTTTTTGTTTCTTCGATCAGCAGGTCACTTCACGTTTGCTGCGCCAGTCACCTTGGTCGAGGCCGAGATAGCGCCGCTGAAGTCCGTGCTCGCTTGCGCGACGGCTAGACTCATCGGGATACCGCAGGTCTTCGCTTCGACACTGAGCTTGGCATCGCCCAAAATGCCGACTGCGCCCGCTGTTGCCGCGATCGCGTCGACGAAGGTCTTACCGCGACCTTGCAACACGACGATGAGCATCGGCAGGTTCTTCTCGAGAGTGGCAACGAGCGCGTTGACCTTGCCCTCGATGCCCGCGCCGCCGGTGTAGGTGATCGCGAGTTTGCCGGGTGTGCACTCGGCTTTTGCTTCGACGCTCGCGTTGCAATTCGCTTTGCAGCTCGCATCGACTTGGCAGCCGCCTTCGAGCTTGCCGCCCTTGCACTCGAGAGGTTGGTAGTCAGCGCTGCACTTGCCTGAGCACTTGACCGAGGCTTGACCAGGAGCCACGTCGCACTTCGCGTCGCAGCTACCCGAGCAAGTGCCCTGGCAAGTAACCGAGCCGCCCGCCTTCACGTTGCATTTGCCGGAGCACGTTCCGTTGCAGGTGCCGTCCCCCTGAATGCCGGTGCCGCCCGAAGACCCGCCGGCTGCACATGTGCCGTCGCACTTGCCGACGCAGTCCACGACCACTGCACCTTGCGCTTCGCACATGCCTTCGCACTTGCCGGTACACTTGCCCGTGCAATCGATCTTCGGTGCTTGCGCGGTGATGTCGCAGCTGCCTTTGCAGTCGATTTCGAGCGTGCCACCGGTGCATGTTGGCGGATTGGCCTTGATGTCGCACTTGCCGCTGACGTCGCAGCGCCCTTGGCAATCTGCCTGCGCCTTGATGCTCGCGCTGCACTGCGGGGCTGCGTAAGTGACTGTGATGGCGACGCCGACTTTGGTGACGTCCGTGATTTTTACGGCTGCCAGATCGCACCATGCATTCATGGCGTCGAGGGCGGACTTGCCCGTCACGGTGGGATCGTTCGGATCTGCACCCATGTCGAGTGCGATCGAACGGCACGCGTTCGTCACGTCGACGACTGCACCCGACGCTGTCGCGCTGAGATCGCCGGACGCTTGTGCGAGCGCGAGAAATTGTCCCTGGACGGTGACGTCGAGAGTCCCAAAGCGCGCGCTACCGTCGCCCATCTTCGTGGACATGTCTGCGCCTGGCTGAAAGCCTTTGCAGCAGAGTCCGTTGGCTACGCCGTTGACAGCGCTACAGCCGTTGGTGAGGACGGGG
>JAYVXK010000468.1:0-6263 GCA_043785265.1 Myxococcales bacterium
GACAAGCTTCTCAATGACGCGTCGGCCGAACAGATCAAGCGCGGCTTTGACGACTATCTCGATATCTGCAGCGCGTTCGACGGTCTGCTCGCTGAACAAACTGGGTTTGACATCGACAGTCTCACGCTCGCGACGGGCCGCATTTTCACGGAGGCCGAGAAGGCAGAAATTCGCCTCGTGGCGCATCGCGCTTACCGCAAGACGTTTCTCTTTTACGGCATGACCAATCCAATGTTCGTGTCGATTGCGAAGAAGATGTCCCCCACTAGCCAACAGCAGGTCGCGGCGCGTGCGGCGGAACTGAAGTAGTCATGGGCGCCGCGCGGTCACTCGAGAAGTTGACCAACATCATGGGCGCCGAGAAAGCGGCCGACCTCATCGCGGAGACGATGCGCTCGGCCGGCGTTGTGCGGCTTGACGATCCGAACGATTTGTTTCGATTTGCCGAAGCGCTGATGAAGCACGGTGGCGTCATCGAAGCGGTCGGCCGAGCGATCAAGATCCAAGCATTGCTCGCAGGCGCGAGCCTCAGCTCACCACCCACAACGGCGCGACGGAAAATCGCCTGACCGTCGCGAACAATCTTTGTGAGTGGCGCGCTCCCGAGGGCAGTGCGAGCATCGAACGAGCATGAAGACGCCCAGCCTCTTTTTCGCTCTGCCCCTGCTCGTCGCTTGCGCCAACGAGTCCGCGACCCACGACAACACACCGGCGACCACTGCAGCTACGACTGCACCGGTGACGGATGTTGCTCCCGCGACCACGGGGGCAGAAATCGCCGAAGGCAAGCCGGCGCCCGATTTCAATCTGACGGCGAGCGATGGGACCAAACTCTCGCTCTCCGCGTTGAAGGGCAAGCCGGTCGTCCTCTACTTCTATCCAAAAGACGAGACCCCGGGTTGCACGACTGAAGCCTGCTCGTTTCGCGACGCGTGGGACTCGCTTCAAAAGAGCGGTGTCGTGATGATCGGCGTGTCGATCGACGACGAGAGTTCGCACAAGGCGTTTTCCGAGCACCACAAGCTTCCGTTCAAGTTGGTCAGCGACCCACAAGGCGCTCTCGCCAAAAGCTACGGCGTCGATACGATGGATTCGCCCATCGGCAAACTGCTGCAGCGCGAGACGATCGTCATCGACAAGAACGGCAATGTGAAAAAGATTTATCGCAAAGTGGACGTGACCAAGCACGCGCAAGAAATTCAGGCGGACGTGGCCGGATGACACGCGAGTCTGCCGCGCTCGCGGTCAAAGTGGATGGCGAGCCGATGGCAGACGACGCAGCGCGTGCGTTTTGGAAGAGATTCAGCGACCACATGGAGGTCCACCGCGGCGACCTCGCAGGGTTTGCCAAGGCGGAGGGCTTCGCGAGTGTGCATCCTGCCGTGGGTGAGTCTGGCCCGCTCCTCGAGGTGAGTCGTCACGCGCCGCAAGGGGCTTATCGCAACGTGAGCAGTGGATCGAGCGGCCACCAGAAGCCCTCACAACCGGATCAGCAGAAGCGCAAATCACGCAAGAAATAGGGCTGCACAAAGCGGTCTTTGGTTTGCAACTACGCGCGTGAATGGACGTCGCCTACGCAGCTCACACTGAATCAGGGACCTTCATGCTCGACGAACGCGGCGTCTGCCGATGGGCCGTGACCGAGACAGACCAGCGCATCGTGGGTGCGCAGTTCGTCGCGACGCTCGATCTGAGCTCCGAGCAAGGCCTCGCCGCCCTTCCGAAAGTGGGCGCGCCGATGCTGTTTGCCGCAGTCGACGCCTCGGGGCACATCACTCTGCTGCGCACGGGGCCGCTCTTGCGTTGGGAGGACAAACGGTCGGCGGGCCCAGCTTCGAGCGCACGGGCACTCCCGCTCGTCCGGCCTCCGTCGCGCCCCTCGTCCTTGCCTCCTCCTCCAGCGCGAATGCGATCCGATGTGGCTCCAAAGGCGCTTCCGTCTGTGAGAAACAACTTCGCCCCGCCTCCCGCTCCACCGAAAAAAGGCCTGCACCAGCTGAGCACCGCCAGAGTCCCGATGTTTCGCTTGGGTCGCTGACGGGTTCGGCGCTAGACCTGCGCAATCCTAGGCCCTAAGGCGTAGACACCTGCGGCGTGTAGTGCTACTTGCGCGCCCCAGTTACAAGGTGCTTTAGAGCCTTCTTTTCCTTCGGAAACACGCCAAAATCATGTGGTCCGCCAGCTCCGCAGCGCACTCGAGCGATGCCGTGACGATTCTTCGCCATGGCAGCGACGTGAACCTCGACATCGACGCCACTGCATTCGTGCAGATTGGCTTGTTCGTCGTGCTGTTTTTGATGCTGAAACCGATGTTGTTCGACCCGATGCTCAAGCTCTTCGAAGAGCGGGAGAAGCGCATCGAAGGCAACATCTCGAAGGCGCGCAAGATCGACGAAGAGAGCGCAAAAGCGAAGGCCGAGTACGAGGACGTCTTGAACGACGCCCGTCGGAGCGGATCGGCGGAGCGCGAGAAGATCAAAAACGAGGGGCTCAAACAAGAGGCGGACTTGCTCGCGAATGTCCGCCGCGAAACAGCCCTCGTGGCAGAAGACAACCGCAAAAAGGCCGAGAAAGACCTCGCCGTTGCGCGCGAACAACTCGGAAAAGACTCCGCAGCGCTCGCAGGTCAACTCGCGGGCATCGTCCTTGGGCGCGAGGTGCGCGGATGATCGGCAAGCGCACCCTCTCGGTCTTGCTCGCTCTGACGATCGGATTGGCCAGTGCTGCGTTGCTTGCTGCGCCTGAGCGGGGCCGCGAAATCAGCAGCACGACCGATGTCATCGTCACGCCGAGCGACGAGAAAAAAGAAGCAGCAGAGTCGGAAGAAGAAGGCCCGCCCGGAGACATCAACTGGGTCGACTTCGGCAACAAGGCGCAGCCGCCTTTGCTCGCCTTGCTCATCAACTTCGGCCTGCTCGTCTTCATCTACTATCGCTTCGGCAAAGGGCCGATTCTGCAGGGCCTCAAAGATCGACGCGACGCCATCTCGAAAGACATCGATCAGGCGGCGATGATCCTGCGCGAAGCACAAGCGCGCGCAGAGACCTATCAAGCGAAGCTCGAGAAAAAAGAAGAGGACGCAGAGGCCGCACGGACGGGACTCGCACTCGCTGGCAAAGGCGAGAAGGAACACATCCTCAAAGAGGCCGACGAGAAGGCCGCGCGCCTCAAGCGCGACGCGGTGTTTTTGGCGGGCCAAGAGATCAAGCAGATGCAAATCGATCTCGTCAAAGAGACCGTGGAGCGCGCGATCGCAGAAGCCGAGACGCTCCTCGCCAAGGGTGTGACGCAGGCCGATCAAGAGCGTTTGGCAGAAGAGTATTTGAGCACGCTCGGCACGCAAAAGACGGTAGGCGCAGCATGATCGCCGGCAATATTTCGCGACGTTACGCAAAGGCTTTGCTCGAACTCGGCATCGAGGCTGGCAATGTGGATGCGATCGTCGTCGAGACGACCAGTGTCGCAGAGGCGTACGCATCGAGCGCCGAGCTGCAACGGGTGCTTGGCGATCCACTCGTGCCGTACGCAGCAAAAAAAGGCATCTTGAGCGATGTCGCAGCGGGTCTCGCTCTCAGCGCGACCACCAAGAACGTCGTGCTCCTGCTCGCAGATCGTCGTCGCTTGCGCCTGCTGCCAGAAATTGCGCAACTGCTCCGCGAAATGAACGACCTCCAAAAAGGCGTTGTCCGAGCGGAGGTCACGAGCGCAGTGAATCTGTCGGACGCATTCTACGAGCGCCTCAAAGCGCAACTCGAGAAGATGACAGGCAAGAGCGTCGTCCTCGAGAAGACCACGGACCCTACGCTCATCGGGGGCGTCGTCACGCGCATCGGCGACCAAGTCTTCGACGGCTCGATCAAGACCCGCCTCGCGAGTCTCAAAAACGCACTGATGCCGAACTGATTCGGTAGACCGACCAGGAACCAGGAAACCAGCCATGCAGCTCCGCGCCGAAGAAATCTCGCAGATCATCAAGAAGCAGATTCAGAACTACGACAAGACCGCTCTCACGATGGAGACCGGTACCGTGCTCAGCGTGGGCGACGGTATCGCGCGCGTGTATGGCCTCGAAGGCGCCATGGCAGGCGAGTTGCTCGAGTTCCCCGGCAACTTGATGGGCCTCGTGCTCAATCTCGAAAGCGACAACGTCGGCTCGGCGATCTTCGGCGAAGCGAGTTCGATCAAAGAAGGCGACATCGTCAAGCGCACCGGGCGCATCATGGACGTGCCCGTGGGCGAGGCGCTCGTGGGTCGCGTCGTCAATTCGCTCGGTCAACCCGTCGACGGCAAAGGCCCGATCGAAACGCCGCATCGTCGCCGCGTCGAAATCAAAGCGCCCGGCATCTTGCAGCGACAGCCCGTAAAAGAGCCACTGCAGACCGGCATCAAGGCCATCGACGCGATGGTGCCGATTGGTCGCGGTCAACGCGAACTCATCATCGGCGATCGCCAGACCGGCAAGACCGCAGTCGCGATCGACACGATCATCAATCAAAAGGGACTCGGCGTTTACTGCTTTTACATCGCGATCGGTCAGAAGCAGTCCACGGTCGCCAGCGTCGTCGCGAAGCTCGAGCAGTTCGGCGCGATGGAATACACGACCATCATCACCAGCGGTGCCAGCGAGTCTGCGCCGCTGCAGTTCATCGCTCCCTATACGGGCGTGACGATGGCCGAGTACTTCCGCGACAGCGGTCGTCACGCGCTCTGCATCTACGACGATCTCAGCAAGCAAGCGGTCGCCTATCGCCAGCTCTCTCTGCTCCTGCGTCGCCCGCCGGGTCGAGAGGCTTATCCAGGAGATGTATTCTACATCCACTCGCGCTTGCTCGAACGCGCGGCAAAAATGGCCGATCGTCTCGCCATCGTGAAGAAGGGCAGCACCTTCCCCGCAGGCGACGCGAAGTTCGTCGGTGTGGATGGCAAAGTCCACGTGGGCGAGCAAGGACACGGCTCGTCCAAGCGCGCCATGTGGAAACTCGCCGCACCCGAACTCTTCGAGAAGTGGGAGAAGACCCCCGAAAAAGAGCAAGGTCCGATCGAAGTCGAGATGTCGGCCAAGGTCAAAGAGAGCGACTACGTGCTGGAGAAGGACGCGCACTCGGGCGGCTCGCTCACAGCGTTGCCGATCATCGAGACACAAGGCGGCGACGTCTCTGCGTACATCCCGACGAACGTGATTTCGATCACAGACGGTCAGATCTTCTTGGAGAGCGATCTCTTCTTCTCTGGTGTTCGCCCCGCCATCAACGTCGGCATCTCGGTGAGTCGCGTCGGCGGAAGCGCGCAGGTCAAAGCGATGAAAGGCGTCGCGGGGACACTCAAGCTCGATCTCGCGCAGTATCGCGCCATGGCTGCGTTCGCGCAGTTTGCCAGCGATCTCGATCCGGTCACGCGCAATCAACTCGAACGCGGCGCGCGTCTCGTCGAGCTGCTCAAGCAAGGTCAGTATCAGCCGATCGCAGTCGAGAAGCAGGTCGTCTCGATTTATGCCGGCACGAAGGGCTATCTCGACAAGGTGCCCGTCAAGGAAGTTGGCAAGTACGAGCGCGATCTGGCCGCGTACCTCGAAGGCAAGCACGGCAACATCCTCGATGACATCCGCACCAAAAAGCAGATCGACAAAGACACCGAAGAAAAACTGAAAAAAGCGCTCGAGAGTTTTGCCAAAGTGTTTGGCGGTCAAGGCGAAGAGGCGGAGAAACCGGCCGCGACGACCGATGACGATCCTGGAAAGTCCCCGACAGGGGACAAGCCGAAGAAGAAAAAGAAAAAGGCCAGAGAAGAAGCCGCGGAGTAATCGATGCCGTCGCTCAAGATCATTCGCAAACGCATCGCGAGCGTCAAGTCGACGCAGAAGATCACTCGCGCGATGAAGATGGTCGCTGGTGCACGACTCAATCGCGCGCAGCAGCGCATCGTCGCATTGCGCCCCTACGCGCAGAAGACCGGCGACATGCTGCGGTCCGTCGCCTTGGCAATGGCTGTCGACACTCCGCAGACAGACCCTCAAGACGGACAAGAACCTCTCGTGCAAGACGAGCGGCAGCATCCGCTCCTTGCTCGTCGTCCCGAGAAGAACGTGCTGTTCGTAGTCGTCACGAGTGATCGCGGACTGTGCGGTGGCATCAACACCAACGTCGCCAAAACGGTCGAGCGCGAGTGGAAGCGCAAGCAGAGCGAAGGCAAGACGGTGCACTTCGTCACGATCGGGCGCAAAGGTCGCGAGTACTTGCAGCGCCGAAAAGGCGAGATCGTGCACG